>NZ_VRUT01000060.1:0-27372 GCF_008039465.1 Methylobacterium sp. WL120
GGTCGGGGCTCGGGCGCGTCGTGGCCGTGGCGCTCGGGCGTGCGGGCTATGCCATCGTGCTGGCCGGGCGGCGGCGGGCGAGCCTGGATGCGGTCGCGGCGGAGATCGAGGCGGCGCTGGTCGTCGAGGCGGACGTCACTGATCCGGCGTCCGTGGAGCGGCTGTTCGCCCGCGTCGCCGAAGTGCATGGGCGGCTCGATCTGCTGTTCAACAATGCGGGCATCTTCACCCCGGCGGCGTCGATCGAGGCGGTGTCGCTGGCGGATTGGCACGCCAGCGTCGAGACCAACCTCACCGGTGCCTTCCTGTGCACGCAGGGCGCGTTCCGAATGATGAAGGACCAGGATCCCCGCGGCGGGCGGATCATCAACAACGGCTCGGTCTCCGCCCACGTGCCGCGGCCGCACTCGGCGCCCTACGCGGCCACCAAGCACGCGATCACCGGCTTGACGCGCGCGACCTCCCTCGATGGGCGCCCCTACGACATCGCTTGCGGCCAGATCGACATCGGCAACGCCGCGACCGAGATGACCGACGGCTTCGCCGCAGGCGTGCGCCAGGCCGATGGCTCGATCCGCCAGGAGCCTGTGATGGACGCGTGCCATGTCGCCGAAGCCGTCCTCTACATGGCCGGGCTGCCGCTCACGGCCAACGTCCAGTTCATGACGCTGACGGCGACGACGATGCCGTTCATCGGGCGCGGTTGAATCGCGCGTCCCGAAGCTTCGGCGCGCGCGACGACGGGTTTTTGCCAAGCGGCGGCCGGGCGCCTAGAGGATGGCGCGAAGGTCCCGCGCGTCCGCGCGCGGGCCGAACCGAATTCCAAGTGACCGACCCGCGACCCGGGTCCGAGAGCCGTTTTCACGATGCTGATGCAGCCGCAGACCAAGATCGAGGCGAAACCGGCCGCCGACCCGGTGGCGCGGCGGCGCACCTTCGCGATCATCTCGCACCCCGATGCCGGCAAGACCACGCTGACCGAGAAGCTGCTGCTGTTCGGCGGCGCGATCCAGCTCGCGGGCGAGGTCAAGGCCAAGCGCAACCGCGTCTCCACCCGATCGGACTGGATGGGCATCGAGAAGGAGCGCGGCATCTCGGTCGTCACCTCGGTGATGACCTTCGAGTACGGCGACTGCGTCTTCAACCTGCTCGACACGCCGGGCCACGAAGACTTCTCCGAGGACACCTATCGCACGCTGACGGCCGTCGATTCGGCCGTGATGGTGATCGACGCGGCCAAGGGCATCGAGGCGCGCACCCGCAAGCTGTTCGAGGTTTGCCGGCTTCGCGACATCCCGATCGTCACCTTCGTGAACAAGCTCGACCGCGAGGCGCGCGAGCCCTTCGAGCTGCTCGATGAGATCGAGAAGACGCTGGCGCTGGACGTGGCACCGATCACCTGGCCGATCGGCCGCGGCCGCAACTTCGCCGGCACCTACGAGCTTGGCGGCAACCGGGTCCGCCGGTTCGATGCGGCCGACGACGCCGGGACCGAGTCCGTGGCAGGATTCGCCGACCCGCTGTTCGACCGGCTGCTCACAGAGAACGGCGAGGCCGACGCATGGCGCGAGGAGGTCGAGCTGGCCGAGGGCGGCCTGAAGACCTTCGACCTCGACGCGTTCCGCGAGGGCCACCTCTCGCCGGTGTTCTTCGGCTCGGCCCTGCGCAACTTCGGCGTCCGCGACCTGATCGACGGGCTCGCCCGTTTCGCGCCGCCGCCGCGCGGGCAGGATTGTGACAAGCGCACGGTCGCGCCGACCGAACCGAAGATGACCGGCTTCGTGTTCAAGATCCAGGCGAACATGGATCCGAACCACCGCGACCGGATCGCTTTCATGCGGGTCTGCTCGGGCCAGCTCCGGCGCGGCATGAAGGCGAAGCTCGTGCGCACCGGAAAGCCGATGTCGCTCTCCGCGCCGCAATTCTTCTTCGCCCAGGACCGCGCCATCGCCGACGAAGCCTTCGCGGGCGACGTGGTCGGCATCCCGAACCACGGAACCCTGCGCATCGGCGATACGCTCACCGAGGGCGAGGACATCGTGTTTCGTGGCGTCCCGAGCTTCGCCCCGGAGCTGCTGCGCCGGATCAAGCTCACCGACGCAATGAAGGCGAAGAAGCTCCGCGAGGCGCTGCAGCAGATGGGCGAGGAGGGCGTGGTCCAAGTCTTCGTGCCGCAGGACGGCTCGGGTGCCATCGTCGGCGTCGTCGGCGCGCTACAGCTCGACGTGCTGAAAGAGCGGCTGCAGGGCGAGTACGGGTTGCCGATCGACTACGACGCGACCCGGTTCTCGGTCTGCCGCTGGGTGTCGTCGGATTCGGAGGTCGAACTCGACAAGTTCGTCGACTCGCACGGCTCGGCGATGGCGAAGGACCTCGACGGGGCGCCGGTCTTCATGGCGACCACCGCCTTCTCGCTCCGCTACGAAGAAGAGCGGTACCCGGCGGTGCGCTTCACCGACATCAAGGACTATCAGAAGCGGCAAGCATGAGGGTCTGAGCCGCTCAGCCTCGCCCTAGAACTTCCCCAGCATCGGGAAATCGACGCTGAGCGTCGATTCCGAGGCCATCGGCGCTTCGCGCTTGCGCGGCTTGCGGTTGAGCACCTGCTTCAGCTTGGTCTTCAGCACCGCCATGTCGAACGGCTTGAGGATGAAGGCGTCGGCGCCGGCCTGGTGGGCGACGTTGATGTCCTCGAAGTCGAACGACGCCTCGGTCAGGATGAAGGGCGTGTTCATCAAGTCGTCGTCGCCGCGGATCTCGCGCAGCAGGGTGAGGCCGTCCATCGGCTCCATGTCGAGGTCGGAGATGACGAGGGCGTACTTGCGCTGCCGCAGGCGCTCGAGCGCCTCGACGCCGCCGGTCACCCCCTCCACGTCCGCGAATCCGATGCGGTTCATCAGCATCACGATGAGACGGAGGAGCTTCTCCTGGTCGTCGACGATGAGGATCGGTGGCGTGTCGGTCATGACATCGTCTGCGACATGGATCCGGGAGGGAGTCGGGGATCGGACGGTCAGCTTGAGCCCGAGGTATGAAAAAACTGCTTCGCGGCACCGCGTGCGCCGAATCCGACAGTCTTGATCCCGATCAGATGAAGAGGTGGTCGATGCCCTGCTTCGACATCTCTTCGGTCTGCAGTGCGAGCGACAGCGCGTGGATCGCGCTCGCCCTGGGCGTGCCGCGCTGGAACATCGGCATCAGGTTCGCCTTGGCGAAGTGCACGTCGTTCGTGGGCGAGCGAATGCTGCTCCGGCACGAATTGACGAACTCGCGCTTGGTGATCTCGCGCCACTCGCAGATCTGCACGTCGCGGTGGCGGTCGTCGGCGAGGATGCGGTTGAAGGTCTCGTGCACCGAGGTACGCTCGCCCTCGATCACCTGGGCGGCGAAGGTCTGCTCGACCAGCAGGAAGCTGGTGATCACCGAAAACTCGTTCTTCTTCTGCGCATGCCGCGTGATCTCGCCGACCTGGCCGGCGCGGATCTGGACATCCGACGACAGGGCCAGCCGCGAGAAGTAGATCAGGTGGACGAGGCTGGTTCGCTTGGCACGCATGGGGACTCCCGTCCGGAGGACGCCGTCCCGTTCTAGCCTGTCGCCGATAAGGGCCGGTAAACGCTGCCCACCCGGCAGAAGATGCCGGGGAGGACACGTCGCGGCGGTGCGTTCCTGCCGGGTTCGGCGGTCCGCATCCAATGAAAACAACGACTTGGCCGTGGCACGCCGGTTGCGGATCGACACTCGATCGGGCGAGTGCCGTTTGGGCGCCGCCTTCCCGGGAAAGACGGCGCGTCATGGACATCTTCACCGCGTTGCAGACGGCGGTCTCGGGCCTCAAGGCCCAGTCCTACGCCATCGACAACATCTCCGGGAACATCGCGAACTCGCAGACCACCGGGTACAAGCGCATCGACACCAGCTTCGTCGACCTGCTGGCCGAGCAGACGCCGAAGCACGAGGTCGCCGGCACGGTGCTGGCGCAGTCGCAGCTCACCAACAGCATCCAGGGCAACATCGCCTCGTCCAGCGTCACGACCAACATGGTGATCAACGGCGACGGCTTCTTCACGGTGATGGCCAAGACCGGCGACGCCAACGGGCAGACCAGTTTCTCGGGCACACCGGTCTACACCCGCCGCGGCGACTTCGCCCCCGACAAGGACGGCTACCTCGTCAACGGCGCCGGCAGCTACCTCCAGGGCCAGAACTACGATGCGGCGACGGGGCAGGTGTCGAGCACCGGCCCGATCAAGATCGCCAACCAGACGCTGGCGGCCAGGCCGACCACCACGATCACCTACGGCGCCAACCTGCCGGCGGCGCCGGCGACGGCCAACTCGTCGACCACCAAAAGCTCGCTCTACGCACCGACCGACACCAGCGTGCTCGTCACCGACACCACCGGTGCCGCGACCGCGGGCAAGAAGGTCCTCGCCGCGAACGCGCAGGACTTTGTGAACAGCAGCATCGCGGGTCCGGCGCTGACCGCCTACACCACCACCGGCGCGCCGGTCGCGGTCAACACGCGCTGGGCGAAGATCCAGGATGCCGCCACCGGAAATGCGAGCGCGACGCCGCCGACGGCGGACAAGCCGGCGATCTGGAACCTGTTCTACGCCTCCGACAGCTCCGTCGCCCTGAACAAGAGCGACTGGGTGAACGCCGGCACAGGCTTCACCTTCGACGGCAGCGGCCAGCTGGTGCAGCCGTCCGGCGGCAAGGCGACCATCACCGACCTGACGGTGAACGGGACCAACCTCGGGAGCGTCGGCCTCGCCTTCGACAAGACCACGCTGACCCAATACGCCGCCTCGTCCGGCGCGGTGACGACGAACGCGCTCACGCAGGACGGATACGCCTCCGGGACCCTGAACTCCGTCGCGGTCGGGAGCGACGGCAGCATCATGGGGGCGTTCTCGAACGGCTCTTCGGTGAAGCTCGCCTCAGTCGGGGTCGCCCGCTTCATCAATCCAGACGGGCTGAAGCCGCTGTCGAACGGCACCTACGCGCAGACGCTCGATTCCGGCGTGCCGCTCGCAGGGCTCGACGGCTCGGCGGTGGTCGGCGCCAGCAACGAATCGTCGAACACCGACATTGCGAGTGAATTCTCGAAGATGATCGTTACCCAGCAGGCGTACTCTGCCAACACGAAGGTGATGTCGACCGCGCAGACGATGATGTCCGACCTGCTCAACATCATCCGCTGAGGACGGGTCGTTCCAGCGCGGCAGAATAAGAGGGGATCTTCGGCGACATGCCTCTGAACGCGCTCCAGACGGCCACCGCGGGCCTGAAGGCGACGCAGACCGCCATCGGGCTGGTCTCGCAGAACGTCGCCAACGCGGGCACCGCCGGCTACGTCAAGCGGACGATCGCGACGGTCTCGTCCGGGCCCGGCAACTCGGGCGTCGCCGTCGGCGCGATCACCCGCAGCTTCGACGCGGCGGCGCTGAAGCAGCTCCGCCTCGAGACCGCCGGCTCCGCCTACACCAGCACCAAGGCCGACGTGGCCGGTCAGGTCGGCGCGCTGTTCGGCACGCCGGGCAGCGCGACCGCGCTCGACGGCCTCCTGAACGGCTTCACCGGCTCGCTGCAGAACCTCGCCGCGAACCCGACCTCGGCCGCCGCCCGAAGCACGGTGCTCAGCACCGCCTCGAACCTCGCCAACTCCATCAACGGCATCGCCACGGGGGTCCAGGCCCTGCGCAGCGGAATCGAATCGAGCCTCGGCAGCCAGACCGCCAGCGCGAGCGCCCTGCTCGGCGGCATCGCCGCGCTCAACGTGAAGATCCAGTCGACCACCGACGACCTGACGCTCGCCGACCTCAAGGACCAGCGCGACCAGAAGGTCACGGAGCTGTCCGGCTACCTCGACGTCCAGACTACCGAGCAGCGCGACGGCACCCTCTCGATCACCACCAGCTCCGGCGTGAACCTCGTCAGCGGGAGCACGGCGGCGACGCTCGGCTTCGACGGGCGCACCACGCTCGGCCCCAATGCCACCTATTCGACGGATCCGACCCAGCGCAGCGTCGGCACCGTCACGGCGACGACGCCCGGCGGCGGCAAGATCGACCTCGGCGCGCCGGGCGTGCTGCGCTCCGGGTCGATCGCCGCCAACCTCGAACTGCGCGACACGACGCTGCCGCAGGTGCAGCGCCAGCTCGACGACCTCGCGGGCGGGATGGCGAGCGCGCTCACCGACACGAGCACGTCCGGCACCATCGACGACACCGGCGCCACGATCGACCTCACCGGGATGCAGCCCGGCAACACGCTGACCCTCACGGTGAAAGCCGCGAACGGGTCCATGCGCAACGTCATCCTGGTCGCGTCGAAGGGCGCGACGGCGTCGGTGGACCCGAGCCAGACCGACGACGGCACCGCGATCACGCAGGCTTTCGATCCCGCCAAGGGCCTCGTCGGCGTTCAGGAAGCACTCGCCAAACTGAACTTGGGACCCGGTGCGGCGCTGTCGGCAACCGCCAGCGGCGCCAAAGTGACCATTCTGGGCAGTGGCGGTCCCAATGTGGTCGCCGCCACCGCGACGAAGACCGTGCCGGCGAGCGCCACCGACTTCTCCTCCGCCTACCCGCAGATCGCGCTGTTCGTCGACGGGTCGAGCAAGGGCCTGTTCACCGGATCGTTCGATGCCGGCTCGCAGCTTACCGGCTTCGCGCAGCGCATCACGGTCAACCCGGGGCTGACGGCCAACACCGCGATCCTGACCGCGCCCGGCGCCACGAACACCGGGACCGGCGCCACGCGGGCGCAGTTCGCCTTCGACGCGCTGACCACCGCGCAGCAGACCTTCTCGTCGTCGAGCGGGATCGGCGGCGTCGCGGCGCCCTACGCCACCAGCGTCATCGGGTTCGCCCAGGACGTCATCGCCGCCCAAGGGGCGGCGGCGGCCGACGCCGCGAACCTCGACGCCGGACAGAGCGTGGCGCTTTCCACCGCGCAGGGTCGGTTCGCCAAGAGCGCCGGCGTCAACGTGGACGAAGAGATGTCGAACCTCATCGCCCTGCAGACGGCCTATTCCGCCAACGCCCGCGTGCTCACCGCCGCCCGCGACATGCTCGACACCCTCCTGCGGATCTGAGGGACACCATGACCACGATCAGCCCCTTCGCCGCCGGCACCTACGTCAACACGCGCTCGACCTCGCAGCTGCTTTCGCTGAAGGGCCAGCTCGACACCCTCTCGACGCAGCTCTCCACCGGCCGGACCGCGGAGACCTATTCCGGTCTCGGCGCCGGGCGCACCAGCAGCCTGACGGCGCGCGGGACCCTGAGCGCGCTGGACGGCTACGATGCCGGCATCGCCAGCGCGCAGACGCGGGTCACGCTCGCCTCCACCAGCCTGCAGCAGATCGCCAAGCTGACGGCCGACCTTCGCGGCGGCCTCGCCTCGAACCTGCAGCCGGCGACCGGAACTACGGTCACACCGCAGCTCGCGCAAGCCAGCCTCGACGGCGCGCTCGACGCGCTGAACCAGAGCGCGGCCGGACAGTACCTGTTCGGCGGCCGCGCCACCGACGCGGTTCCGGTGAAGTCGACGGACGTCATCCTGAACGGCGACAAGACCACGACACCACCGCAGGACGGCCTCGTCACGTTGGTCCAGGACCAGAAGAAAGCTGACCTCGGGACTGGCATGGGCCGTCTTGAGCTAACTGACAACCTGGTCAACAACACCTTCCGGTTTTCGGAGGATACGTCGGATAAGACCGGCGAGACGCGCGCGAACTTCGGGTTTCGCATCGCCGCGACGCCGACAACCACCGGGGCGATCAAGGTAGATTAGAAGCAAAAAGGCACTCCCGCGGTATTGACCAACCTCGACCATGCTCCGGTTGCGGGCGAAAGCTTCCGTGTCACGCTTAACCTCAAAGACGGCAGCCAAAAAACTTACGACTTCACGGCGAGCGCCTCCGCTCAAAAGGTCGCGAGCCCCGATTTTCCAGTCTTTGAGACGGACCCTTTGGATCCCGCAGCGGCTGCGGGTAAAGCGAGGGACGCGCTGATCGCTTTCGCTGGCAAGGAGAACACCATTGCCAGCATACAGGGCGGCAATACGCCCACGCTGACGGCGACCTTCGACGGCGGCGCCTACGCCGCCTACGACATCAGTCTGTTGAGTCAGCCGAGTGCCGGCGACAGCATCACGGTCCAGTTGGCTCTCCACGACGGCACGACGACCAGCGTGACCCTCACCGCAACGAATGGCACCGCTTCGACCGGATCGTTCGCCATCGATCCCAATCCCACCACGACCGCGGGCAACCTGAAGGCCGCCCTCGCCACAGCCTTGGCGGCCGCCGCCGCCGGGCCGCTTTCCGCGAGCTCGACCGTGCGCGCCTCGCAGGACTTCTTCTCAGCCACGACAGCCTCCGGCCAGGCTCCGAAGCGCATCGACACGACCGGCGCGACGCCGACCTACAAGGATGCGGCCTTGACCAGCACCGTGATCTGGTATCAGGGCGACGCCGCGAACACCGACCCCCGCGCCACCGCCTCGATCCGCGCCGGGGCGAACCTCGACGTCGCGATCGGCGCGCGGGCCAACGAGGTGCCGATCCAGAAGGCGCTCGCGGGCTTTGCCGCGCTCGCCGTCGACGGCCTCGCCGACCCCAAGGCCACCACCACCCCCGGCCGGCTCGCCGCCTTGAGCAGCAAGACCTACGATCTCCTGGGCAAGGCGTCGAACGATCCGAGCCTGGAGGCGATCGCCACCGATTTCGGCCTCGCCGCCAGCACGTTGACCTCGGCGAAGTCGCAGAACGCGGCGACCCGGCTGACGTTGCAGAACGTCGTCGACGGCGTCGAGAGCGCGCCGATCCAGGAGGTGGCCGCCAAGCTGCTCGAGGTCCAGAACCGGCTTCAGGCGAGCTACCAGATCACCTCGTCGCTCTCGAAGCTGTCGCTCGTGAACTACATGAGCTGACGCGGTCGCGAACCGGATCGCTGGAAGGATTGATCGACGCCGAGCCGCCGGCCTATCGTGGTGCGAAGGGCCGCGCCCCGCTGCCCGGCGCGGCCCTTTGTGAGCTGCGAACCGCCGGGGACGACATGTCAGAGCAGCACCGGTCGTCGACGAGAACGGGCACCTTCGCCGGACCGCGGCGCGTCGGACTGCTCCTGGTCGGCATGCTTTCGCTGTCGCCCTGCGAGGCCCGCGATCTGGAGAAGGCGCCGGCGCGGGAGACCGCGCAGCCTTGTCCGGGATACGGCGCCGGCTTCGTGCGCACGCCGGGCGGCTCGACCTGCGTGCGGGTGTCGGGTCGGGTCCGCGCCGGCGCCGACCTCGCCATCGGCCGAGACGTGACCACGGCGCCGACGGCGGCCGGGCGCTTCGCGATCGACGCCCGCACCGAGTCCGATCTCGGCCCGGTGCGGACTTATGTCCGGATCGGCAATGGGCGCCGGTGACGCGTCTACAGGTTGCGTGAGAACGTCAGCGGCCCGCTGGCCGTGCCGCGGCCGTAAGGGGAGGGCGCCCGCGACGGTTGGCCGTAGACGCTCGGCGTGCTGGCCCGGCCGAGGTCGGCCGCGAGCGACTTGATCAACCCCTCGGACACCGTCCGCGCCGTGCCGAGCACCGCCTGGTTGGCCTCCACGGCCTGCGTGAAGCGGCGGTGGGCGCCCTTCAGCAGCTCGACGCCGGCCGGCGCGAAGCGCGCGAGCGCGACCGCGTTGGCCTTGGCCACCTCGAGCCCCTGGAGGTAGGCCCCGGCGAGCGCCGCCTTGGCCTCGGCCTCCGCGAGGCCCTCGCGCAGGCGCCCGACGCGGACATGGCCGGTCTCGGCCGCGAGCACCGCCTCCAGCGCCTGCATGGTCGACATCACCGCGCCGACCAGCGCGTCGGCGCCGGCGCGGTCGGCGACCCGGAAGGAGGGATCAAGCCGCACGGCCGGCCCCCGCGACGGCGCCGGCGCCGCCCTGCATCTTCATCATCTCGGAGAACACCTGGTTGGCGATGCCGACGCCGCCGCTCTTCATGATCTGGCCGGCATATTCCTTGGTCAGCATCGAGCGGTAGACGCCGCCGCCGGTGCCGTTCTCGCCGAGCGGTCCGTCGGTCCCCTCCGACTGGGTCAGCCGGTCGAGGGAGGATTCGAGGAACATCGACTCGAAGTCGTTGGCGGTCTTGCGCGCCTTCTTGGAGGCCGCCTCCGTCGAGGCCTGGGCCGTCTTCGAGGTGGTTTCGGCGATGGCGCCGGTGATGGCCTTGCCGACGCCGACGGCGGCGGAGACCGCGAAGGTTGCGAGTGGCAGCATGGTCTAGGTTCTCCGATTCGGGTGGACGTTGGTGATCACATCAGCTCGATGTCGGCCTGCAGCGCGCCCGCGGCCTTGATCGCCTGCAGGATCGAGATCAGGTCGCGGGGGCCGACGCCGAGGGCGTTGAGGCCGTCGACGAGGTCGCGCAGCGTCACGCCCTCCTTGACCAGGGCGAGCTTGTTGCCGTCCCCGGTGTCGACCTTGACGCCGGTGCGAGGCACCACTGCCGTGCGGCCGTTCGAGAGTGGGGCAGGCTGGCTCACCTGCGGCTGCTCGGTGATGGTGACGGTGAGGTTGCCCTGGGCGATCGCCACCGTGGAGACGCGCACGTCGCGGCCCATGACGATGATGCCGGAGCGCTCGTCGACCACGACCCGCGCGGTCTGGTCCGGCTCGACCTTGAGCTGCTCGATCTCGGTGATGAGCCGGATCATGTTGCCGTTGTACTTGGCCGGGATCTGGATCGTGACCGTGGCCGGATCGGTCGGCTCGGCGGTGTCCGAGCCCATGAAGTCGTTGATCGCGGCCGCGATCCGCTTCGAGGTGGTGAAGTCGGGGTTACGCAGCGACAGGCGCAGGGAGCGCGCGTCGGTAAGCTTGAACGCGATCTCACGCTCGATGTTGGCGCCGTTGGCGATGCGCCCGTTGGTGGGGACGCCGCGGGTGATCTTGGCGGCGTCGCCCTCCGCCGAGAAGCCGGCGATGGCGACCGAGCCCTGCGCTAGGGCATACACCTCGCCGTCGGCGCCGAGCAGCGGCGTGACGAGGAGGGTGCCACCCTGCAGGGACTTCGCGTCGCCGAGCGACGAGACCGTGACGTCGATGCGCGTGCCCTGTGCTGCGAAGGGCGGCAGGCTCGCCGTGACCATCACTGCGGCGAGGTTCTGCGTGCGCATGGTGGCGCCGCGGGTGTTGACGCCGAGGCGCTCCAGCATCGCCTGCAGTGATTGCTTGGTGAAGGGGATGTTGTTGAGGGTGTCGCCGGTGCCGTTGAGGCCGACGACGATGCCGTAGCCGACGAGCTGGTTGGCGCGCACGCCCTCGATCTGCGCGAGATCCTTCACCCGCGAGAGCGCCATCGCCGTGCTGCCGCCGAGCACGAGCAGGGCGATCGCCAGGACGAGGCGCAGGATTTCGCGGATCTGGGCGTGGCGCTTGGGCATGCCGGGCTTCGTTGGAGTTGCGGACATCCGGTATCCTGCCAGCGCCGTGCCACCTCCGCGCAAAATCTAAGTCTTTGATCCAATACGATTTTGTGAGAACGAAGCCTGGCCTGGAGCGCTCGCGTCCCTCGCGTTTCCTGCCGACCCGGCAGGTTCTGCCGAGGCATTTACCCGGTGTTAACCCTGCTGACCGGAAGGTCGGCTCGGGCGCATTCCGCCCGTAGGGTCAGCGAAGCGATGCGCGTCGAGAACCGTCCGGGGGCCGTGGGGACGACCTCCGTCGGGGGCACGCGCAAGGGCGAATCCGGTCCGAGCTTCCAGGTCGGCGCCGGGCCGGGCGCGCAACGCAGCGCCGGCACGGGCGCCACGACCACGCTTGCCGGCCTCGACACGATGTTGATGCTGCAGGGCCAGCCCGACACCCCACACGAGCGCCGCCGCCGTTCGGCCAGGCGGGGCCACGACCTGCTCGACGGGCTCGACCGGCTCAAGGCCTCGCTCCTGTCCGGCCGGGTCGCGACCCACGAACTCCTTACCATTGCCGGCCGCCTCTCCGAACGCGCCGAGTCCTGCGGCGACCCGCGCCTCGACGGGCTGATCGCCGACATCGAACTGCGCGCGGCCGTCGAGCTCGCCAAGGTCGAAGCCGCACGCGGCGCCTGAACGCCGCGCAGGGTTGACCGCACGGTGCACCCATGGCTCATACCGTCGCTGGCACCCCTGACTCCGTAGCTCAGCTGGATAGAGCAGCCGCCTTCTAAGCGGCAGGTCGAAGGTTCGAGCCCTTCCGGGGTCGCCACGCCAACCTGCTCACCAGCGACCGCGTCCCGGCGCTCACACTGACCCGACCTCTTCGAGATCGAGCGTCAGGGTGGCGCGCAAAACGACCTTGCCGTTCTGGTCCCGGACGATCGCGAGGTAGTCCTGGCGGTCGGTGACCGCATCGAGTAGTTGCGCCACCCGCCGCATCACCTGGACCAACCTGGCTTGCGCCGCCGTGATGTCGGGCAGGTCGAAGCCCTGGGTGTCGCGAACGAAATTCGTTCCATCGTGAAGGTCGATGTAGAACAGCGGCAACCGACGCACCTACCGTGGGAACCGCCTGCTACGTACACCGAGGAGGGGTTGCGAGGTACGGCTACGTAGTCGCAGGTTGCATCATAGGCTTCGCTCGACGCGTTCCTCGATCTCGGACAGAGAGAGCGCGACTTGCCGCGGTGGACGCTCGCGAATGCCGCCGGTCGGTCGGCTTCTGCACCGGCGTTTGCGAAACCATCCCGCAACAAATCTCTTGAACTTTCGAAGGGCGCGTTCGTGAGCTTCCGCGTTCTTCAGGCCGACGGGCCGCGTTTCGCGTGCTCGGGGGTAGGAGGCCTAATGGGTTTGGCGCGATGACGGATGCACGCCTCGACGAGGCTCGAGCCCGACTGCTCACCATTTCCGACATGCCCGGCTTGGTTGCGGCCCTGCGCGAGACGGCGCGTTCTATCGCGGAGTCCGACGGGATCGCCGTGGTGCTGCGGGACGGCGACTTCTGCCACTACGTCGCCGAAGACGCGATCCGCCCGCTCTGGCGCGGACGTCGGTTCCGCCTGGAGGCGTGCATCTCCGGTTGGGTGATGCTGAACCGGCAGATGGCGGTCATCCACGACATCGAAGCAGATACCCGTCTGCCGGTGGCGGCGTACCAGTCCGCCTCGATGCGCAGCCTGGTGATGATGCCGATCGGCTCGCCGGAGCCCTCGGCCGCGCTCGGCGCCTACTGGAGCGCCTGGGTCGAACTCGACGACGGCACGATCGGACGCCTGCAGGCCTTGGCCGACATGGCGACCGAGACCATGGTGCGGCTGCAGGCGGCCGACTACGCCGTCGTCCCCCGCGAGCCGGCGCTCAGCGCTTGAGCGCGGCGCCTAAGATCGAATCCGGTCTCGTGCCGGAACGTCGCATCCTACCCTGGGTTGGTCGAAGCGTGCATCACGCCAACCACTAGGGAGAAACGCCATGAAAGCGCTCACGCTCGCCCTCGCCGGAACGCTGCTCCTCGGATCGGTCGCCCTTGCCGCCGAGGGTGGTTCGGGCACCACCAAATCCGGCACCATGAACAGCACAGGCCCGAACGATGCCGGCGCGGGCTCGTCCCCGGGCGCGGCAGGCAGCGGGCCGACCTCTGGCGACAGGAGCCGCTCCGGCACGTCCAACAGCACCGGCGCCAACGATGCCGGCGCCGGCTCGACGCCGGGCGCATCCGGCAGGGGCACCAGCGCGCCCACCCGCTGAGAGCGGGTTCGCCCCGTGGGATCGGTCGGCCGGCCGGCTGATCGCTAATGCAAAAGGACTTTTGCGAGGCCGAACCTCGGCGCCGCGGGAGGCGGTACACGGAGCATTGGAGTGCCGAACAGGCTCCGTAATCGCGATTCCTGTTGATCGACACGGACGCGTCCTCCGGACAGCGCCTGGAAAACCGAAACCATCGCGCTCCCCGATCGCCGACGAGGCGATACGATGTCGTGTGTACGGAACCGTCCGACGGGGAACGCTCCCTGACAGACGACGTTCTAGCGGGGAAGCGCGGCTGTTCGCGCCCGGGTTCTCTCAGCATGCCGACGCCTTCCCCCGGTCCCCGAAGCGCGTCGTCGGAGGACGGGTCGGTCGTCTGGATGCTGATGCTGGGTTCGGCGCTGATCGCCCTCGTGGCGGCGCAGACGCGGAAGGGCATGCCGGAGGCGACCGCCACCGCGGATCCAGCTTTCGAGCCGCGGCCGCAGCAGCGGGTCGCGCCGAACGGGCAGGCCGGCGCCCGGTCGCATTCCGGCCGGTCGGCGCAGCGCGTCGCCGACACCCAGCCCGAGCGCGGCCGGGCCGCCACCGATCCCACCCAGATCACGGCCGCCGGCTGGAAGGACGTCGCGGTTCGCACGTTCCTCGAGTTCAACAAGGACCGCGTGCTGTCGGTCGCCGCAGGCGTCACCTTCTACACCCTGCTGTCGCTGTTTCCGGCGGTGGCGGCGCTCGTCTCCTGCTACGGGCTCTTCGCCGACGTGAACGTCATCAACGATCACCTCGCCAGCCTGCAGGGCGTGCTACCCTCGGGTGCGATCGAGATCATCGGCGACCAGGTCAAGCGGATCGCCGCCAAGGGCGGCGGCACCCTCGGGTTGACGTTCTTCACCAGCCTTGTGCTGTCGTTGTGGAGCGCGAATGCCGCGATGAAGGCGATGTTCGACGCGCTGAACGTCGTCTACGAGGAGCAGGAGAAGCGTAGCTTCGTCATGCTGAACCTGCGCTCGCTCACCTTCACCGTCGGCGCCCTGGTGTTCACGATCTTCGCGCTCGGCTCGATCGTGGTGCTGCCGGTGGTGTTCAACTTCATCGGTCTCAGCGAGGGCGCCTGGTATGTCGCGGCCCTGCGCTGGCCTGCGCTGGTGGTCGTGCTGCTCGGCGGCCTGTCGCTGCTCTATCGCTACGGCCCGAGCCGCGAGCGCGCCCGCTGGCGTTGGGTCGGGGTCGGCAGCGTCGTGGCGGGCCTGCTCTGGCTCGTGGCCTCGCTGCTGTTCTCCTGGTACGTCTCCAGCTTCGGCAATTATAACGAGACCTACGGCTCGCTGGGCGCCGTGATCGGCTTCATGACCTGGATCTGGATCTCCTCCACGATCGTGCTGCTCGGCGGCGAGATCAACGCCGAGATCGAGCATCAGACCGGTCAGGACACCACCACGGGACCCGCCCTGCCGCTCGGCGAGCGCGAGGCGCGCATGGCCGACACCGTCGGCGCGGCGGCGTGACCGGCTCGCAGGCGCGGCCGCCCGGCCTCATATCGCGCCGACATCCACAAGCGGAGGATACGATGAGCGGATCGGATACGATGTCGGCGCCGGAGGCCCGGAGCGAGGCCGAGTGGAAGGCGACGCTCACGCCCGAGCAGTACCGGGTGCTACGCGAGCACGGCACCGAGCGCGCCGGCACGAGTTGCCTGCTCGCGGAAAAGCGCCCGGGCACCTTCACCTGCGCCGGATGCGGCACGCCTCTCTTCGTCAACGAGACCAAGTTCGAATCCGGAACCGGCTGGCCGAGCTTCTTCGAGCCGCTCCCCGGCGCAGTCGAGACGCAGGTCGATCGCAGCCACTGGATGGTTCGCACCGAGGCGCATTGCGCCCGCTGCAAGGGGCATCTCGGCCACGTCTTCGACGACGGCCCGGCGCCGTCGGGCCTCCGTTACTGCATGAACGGAACATCCCTCGCGTTCACGCCGAAGGAGCCGGCCTCGGGAACGGTCTGAGGTGGGATAACGAGCGGCATCCAAGGTCTTGCGGCATCCCGGTCTTGATTTCGTCGGCTTTTTGCTTAGTCCCTAAGCGGATCGACGTGCGGCGAAGGCCCTTTCCTTGGCGGACGACAGGCACGCGCCGGAAGGATCGACGCGCGGGACGGCCGGGCGTTTTAACGCTTCGCCCGGCCTCCCCTGCGGTCTTCGCCGCACGAAGCAGTGCGGGCGGCATCTCCGGCGGTCGCCGGAGCGTCCTTGAGCGGAGGTTGAGTATGAGCGTCGTCCGGCGGTTTCTCGTGGCACCGGCCCTGGTGCGTCTGATCCGCAAGGAGCGCGGCGGCGGCCGAATCACCGAAGGCTACTTTGCACCCCAGGGCGGGCGGACCTCGTTCGTCCGGGTCGACGGGCAGCAATGCCACCTCGTCCTGGTGACCAAGGATGCACAGGGTGCGGCCGCCGAGGAGCGGACCGACGTTCCCCGCGCCCACGGCGACGCGCTGCTCGACGTCTGCTCCGGCAAGGCCGCCTACGACCGCACCGCGGTGTCGCTCGGCGCGAAGGAGGCGATCATCGACCGCTACGTCAGCCCGGGCAGCCTCGATCTGGTCAGCGTGAGCTTCGACGAGCCCGGCGAGGCCGCGGCCTTCAGCGCCCCGGCTTGGTTCGGCCGTGACGTGACGGACGACGCCACGTTCGATCGCCAGGCGCTGGCGCTCCAGGGCATCCCGTCCACGGGCGAGATCGGCCTGAGCAACGCGGCGCTCGACGCCGTCCTCGATCTGATCGAACCGCGCTTCGGCTTCGGCCGCTACGGCGCGAATGCGCGGACCGGCGACAAGCCGGCCGAGAAGGACGGCGTCGTCGACGCGCTGCGGCGGATCGCGGGTTCCGGCGCGCCGGCTGTAGCAGCCCCGGCGGCTGCCGCTTCCGCCGCGCCCGTCGTCGAGGCGCCACCCGCTCCCGAGCCGGTAGCCCCAGAGCCGGCTGCGCCCGAACCCGAGCCCGCCCCGGCGCCGGCACATGTCGCGTCGGCCGAGCCTGAGCACGCCGCCGAGGCCCAGCCGCAGGACGCGCGGATCGACGACGTGATCGAGAGCCTGTCGCAGGCGCTCGGCGCAGCGATCCAGCAGCCGCCGCAGGAGCCCGCGGGCGACGATCCGGCCTCGACCTTCGAGCGCTGGACCGTCCGTCCCCGTCGGACTCAGCAGACCTGAGCGATAGACCGCTTTTACACTGATCGTTCGACGTCCGAGGACCGTCGCCGCAGCTGCGGCGGCGGTCTTCGCCGTTCGGGGCCGCCGCTACGGGTCAGCGACGGATGACGACGCTCGCCCCGCCGTAGCTCCTGGCCAGGCTGAACAGGCGGCTGGCATGGCCGGGCGCCAGGCGGACGCAGCCGTGGCTGGCGCGGCGGCCAAGCTGCCCGACCGAGTAGGTGCCGTGGATCGCGTAGCCGCCGCGGAAGAACATGGCGTGCGGCATCGGCGAGCCGTGATACTTGTGCGAGCGCCACATCGGCGCCATCAGCCCGACCCGGAAGTTGCCGTTCGGCGTCACGTAGCCGCTACGCGCCGTCGAGACCGGCCAATCGTGCGAGAGCGCGCCGTTGACGTAGACGCGCATGCGCTGGCGGGACTGGTCGACCTGAGCCACGATCCCGGCGCTCGCCGGCAGGGTGAGGGCAAGGCAGAGGAGGCCGCCGGCGGCGGCGAGGGCGGCACGGATCTGGGGCACGATGAAGCTCCGGCAATCAAGCAATCCGGCCGATGGACGACACCGTCCGGCGTCGATGTCGACGCGACCGCTACGACTTCAGTGCCCCCTGTACTCTGCCGCGAAAAGGCCGTTTTTCCTGTAGGAACAGGTTTTTGTCACGGGTTCGGCGTGTGGAAATACTCAGCCGCCGTTGAGGCTTGGAGCCAACTTCGCTAGCCTCCGGCAAAATGGGAGGGTGCACGGCAAGCGTGCACGGGCGAAATCATGGCGCAGGCGATGCACGGTTCGACGAGCGTGGCGGGGACCGCGAAGGCGGTCGCCCCGGAGCCCTGGTACAAGGTGCTCTACATCCAGGTGCTGATCGCGATCGCGCTCGGCATCCTGCTCGGCTACGTCGACCCCGGCTGGGGCAAGGCGATGAAGTGGCTTGGCGACGGCTTCATCGCCCTGATCAAGATGATGATCGCGCCGATCATCTTCTGCACCATCGTGCACGGCATCGCCTCGATCGGCGACCTGAAGAAGGTCGGTCGCGTCGGCCTCAAGGCGTTGATCTATTTCGAGGTCGTCTCGAGCTTCGCGCTGCTGATCGGCATCGTCGTCGGCGAGGTCGTCCGGCCGGGCGCGGGCTTCGGCGCCGACCTGTCCAAGCTCGACGCCAAGGCGGTCGAGAGCTACGCCAGCAAGGCTGCCGCCGACTCCACCATCGCGCACATCCTGGGCCTCATCCCCAAGAGCTTCTTCGACGCGATGGCCACCGGCGACCTGCTCCAGGTGCTGCTGATCTCGATCCTCACCGGCTGCGTGCTCACCGGAATGGGCGCGAAGGGCGAGGCGATCACCAACGGCATCGACGCCGCCGGCCAGGTGTTCTTCCGCATCATCGGGCTGATCGTGAAGCTCGCTCCGATCGGGGCCTTCGGCGCGATGGCCTTCACGGTCGGCCAGTACGGCATCGGCAAGGTCGTCGACCTCGCCTGGCTCGTGGGCACCTTCTACACCACCTCGCTGCTGTTCATCTTCGTCGTGCTCGGCGGCATCGCGGCGTTCTGCGGGTTCTCGATCTTCAAGTTCCTCGCCTACATCAAGGACGAGCTCCTGATCGTGCTCGGCACCTCCTCGTCGGAGACGGTGCTGCCGCACATGATGACCAAGATGAAGCGCCTCGGCGCCTCGGACTCCGTCGTCGGCCTGGTGATCCCGACGGGTTACTCGTTCAACCTCGACGGCACCAACATCTACATGACGCTCACCACCCTGTTCCTGGCGCAGGCGGTGGGTGCGGACCTGACCTTCGGCCAGTATGCGACGATCTTCCTCGTGGCGATGCTGACCTCGAAGGGCGCCTCCGGGGTCACCGGCGCCGGCTTCATCACCCTGGCCGCGACGCTTGCCGCGATCCCGGGCACCCCTGTCCCGGTGGCGGCGATGACGCTGGTGCTGGGCGTCGACAAGTTCATGTCCGAGTGCCGCGCCCTGACCAACCTCATCGGCAACGGCGTCGCGACGATCGTCGTCTCGCGCTGGGAAGGCGAGCTGGACAAGGCCAAGCTCAACCAGGTGATGGCGCACCCGATCTCCATCGGCACGCACATCTCCGACGAGACGCCCGAGCCAATGACGGTCCAGAGCGGCCCGGCCGCGCCGAAGATCGCCGCCGCGGAGTGAGCGGGTCGCGCACCGGGGCGGTCTTCCGCCTCGGGATCGATCTCGGAGGCACGAAGATCGCCGGCATCGTCCTCGATGCCGGCGGTTTCGTTCTGGCGGAGGCTCGGGTGCCGACGCCGCGGAACGACTATGCCGGCACGGTGCGGACGGTCGCGGAGCTCGTCGCCCGGCTCGAGGTGGAGGCCGGCTCGCCCTGCACCGTCGGCGTCGGGATGCCGGGGGCGATCTCGCCGGCGACCGGCCTGGTGAAGAACGCGAACTCGCACTGGCTCAACGGGCGCCCGTTCGGCGCCGACCTCGAAGCCGCGTTCGGGCGTCCCATCCGCATCGAGAACGACGCCAACTGTCTCGCGGTGTCCGAGGCGGTGGATGGCGCGGGCGCCGGGTCGAGCCTCGTCTGGGCTGTGATCCTCGGCACCGGCGTCGGCTCCGGCATCGCCTGGGACCGCCGGCCGCTCGCCGGCCGCGGCCGCATCGCCGGCGAGTGGGGTCACAACCCGCTGCCGAACCCGGACGACGACGAGCGGCCCGGGCCGGCCTGCTATTGCGGGCGCCACGGCTGCATCGAGACCTGGGTGTCGGGGCCGGCGCTCGCCGCCGACCATGCCCGCCGCACCGGTATCACCTGCTCCGGCGAGGCCGTCGTCGCGGCGATGCGCGCAGGCGAGGCCGGCGCGCGGGCGAGCTTCGCCGCCTATCTCGACCGCCTTGGCCGCGGTGTCGCCCACGTGGTCAACATCCTCGATCCCGACGTGGTCGTGATCGGCGGCGGCCTCTCGCGGGTCCCGGAACTGATCGGCGGACTGCCGGCGGCGACCGCGCCGCACGTGTTCTCGGACCGCTTCGACACGCCGATCCGCGAAAGCCTGCACGGCGACGCCTCGGGCGTGCGCGGCGCTGCGTGGCTGTGGGATGCCGAATAGGCGTCGTGCTTAAGAAAAGGCGCTTGCCACAAGATGCGATCGAACATAAAGATATCTTTATGTCTCATGATCGCGCCCAGACGGCGGCACCGGTCTCCTTCCCCGACGCCCTCGGTGTGCTCCGTGCGGCGGCTGAGGAAACGCGCCTGCGCATCCTGGCGCTGCTGTCGGAGGGCGAGCTCTCTGTCTCCGACCTCACCGACATCCTCGGCCAGTCGCAGCCGCGGATTTCGCGCCACCTCAAGCTTCTCGTCGAGGCCGGGCTGATCGAGCGCCACCGCGAAGGGGCTTGGGCGTTCTTCCGCTTGTCCGAGACCCGGGCCGGCCTCGTCGATCCACTGATCGCGGGGCTCGCACGCGACGGCGCACCGCTCTCCGAGGATCGCGCCCGGCTCGATGCGGTCCGCAACCAGCGGGCGGAAACCGCCAAGACCTTCTTCGCGCGGCTCGCGCCGAAATGGGACGAGCTGCGCTCGCTCCACGTGCCCGAGGCCACCGTCGAGGCGGCTGTTTTGGCGGCGCTCGGTCCGCGCCCGGTCCGCAGCCTGATCGATCTCGGCACCGGCACCGGGCGGATGCTCGGGCTGCTGGCGCCGCTCGCCGCCCGCGCGACCGGCCTCGACTCGAGCCACGCCATGTTGTCGGTCGCCCGCGCCAACCTCGAGCGGATGGGCCTTTCGCGGGTCGACTTGCGCCAGGGCGACATCCACGCGCCGCCCTTCGCCCGCGGAAGCTTCGACCTCGTGGTGGTGCATCAGGTGCTGCATTACCTCGACGAGCCTGGGCGCGCCCTGCGTGAGGCGGCCCGCCTCGTGGCGCCGGGTGGTCGGATGTTGGTGGTCGACTTCGCGCCGCACGACTTGGAGTTCCTACGCGAGTCGCAGGCTCACCGCCGCCTGGGCTTTGCCGCCGACCAGGTCTCGGGCTGGCTGTCCGAGGCCGGGCTCGACACCGAGGTGACCCGCGACCTCGCTCCGACGGACCGAGCCCAGCTCACCGTCACCCTCTGGCTCGCGGCGGACCGCCGCGCGATGCCCGAGGCCATCCGACCCGAGCGCGCCGTCGCCTGAGGCGGCCAGATATCAGTGACGATCGTCTGAACCGAACGACATCGAGGACGAAGCCCATGCCGAACGCCATCCGCCACCGCGCCAGCCGCGACGGCTATCACCCGATCCGCGTCTCGATCGAGTTCTTCCCGCCGAAGACAGAGGAGATGGAGAAGATCCTCTGGTCCTCGATCGAGCGCTTGGCGCCGCTCGGGCCGAAGTTCGTCTCGGTGACCTACGGCGCAGGCGGCTCCACCCGCGAGCGTACCCACAACACCGTCGCCCGCATGGTGACCGAGACCGGCCTCAAGCCGGCCGCCCACCTCACCTGCGTGGACGCGACCCGCGACGAGATCGATGCGGTGGTGCAGTCCTACTGGGATGCCGGCGTGCGCCACATCGTGGCGCTGCGCGGCGACCCGGCCGAGGGCGTCGGCCACGCCTACCGGCCGCATCCCGGCGGCTACGCGCAGACCTCGGACCTGGTCGCCGGCATCAAGCGGATCGGCGACTTCAAGGTCTCGGTCTCGGCCTATCCCGAGAAGCACCCCGAGGCCGCCTCGCTCGACGCCGACATCGACGCGCTGAAGGCCAAGGTCGACGCCGGCGCCGACCAGGCGATCACGCAGTTCTTCTTCGAGAACGAGGTCTACCTGCGCTACGTCGACAAGGTGCGCGCCGCCGGCATCGACATCCCGATCATCCCCGGCATCCTGCCGGTGCAGAACTTCAAGCAGGCTGCCAACTTCGCCCGCCGCACCGGCGCCTCGGTGCCGTACTGGCTGGCGGCGCGGTTCGAGGGGCTTGAGGGCGACGTCGAGACTCGCCGGCTGGTGGCGGCGGCCGTGGCGGCCGAGCAGGTGCTCGATCTGGTGGACGAGGGGGTCAACGACTTCCACTTCTACTCGATGAACCGCTCCGACCTCGTCTACGCGATCTGCCATCTTCTCGGCCTGCGTGCCCAGGCGCCGAAGGTGATGGCGGCGAAGGCCGCCTGACGGCTCGACCGCTCCGTCATCCCGGGGCGCCGCAGGCGAGCCCGGGATCCAGACGCTCCGACCTTGCCGAAACGACTTCGACGACAGCCGAAACCGACCTCCCGGACCCGTCGCGGTTCTGGATTCCGGGCTCCGCTGCGCGGCCCCGGAATGACGAGTGAGACATCCATGACCGACCTCCGCCCCGTCGACGGCACCGAAATCGAAGCCGCCCTGCGCCAGCGCGCCAAGGAGAAGATCCTCGTCCTCGACGGGGCGATGGGCACCGTGATCCAGCGCCTCGGCTATGGCGAGGTCGACTTCCGGGGCGAGCGGTTCAAGGACCACTCCCACGACCAGAAGGGCAACAACGACCTCCTGATCCTGACGCAGCCCGACGCGATCCGGCAGATCCACCTCGACTACTTCCTGGCCGGCGCCGACGTCTGCGAGACCAACACCTTCTCCGGCACCACGATCGCGCAAGGCGATTACGGCATGGAATCGGTGATTCACGAGCTGAACGCGCAAGGCGCGCGGCTCGCCCGCGAGGCCGCCAAGCTCGCCGAGGAGAAGGACGGCCGCCGCCGGTTCGTCGCCGGCGCCGTCGGCCCAACCAACCGCACGCTGTCGATCTCGCCGGACGTGAACAACCCCGGCTACCGCGCCGTGACCTTCGATCAGGTCAAGCAGGCCTATGCCGAGCAGGTCCGCGGCCTGATGGACGGCGGCGCCGAGCTGATCCTGATCGAGACCATTTTCGACACCCTCAATGCCAAGGCGGCGATCGCGGCCACCTGGCAGGTGTTCGACGAGCGCGGCGTCAAGCTGCCGATCCAGATCTCCGGCACGATCACCGACCTGTCCGGGCGCACCCTGTCGGGCCAGACCCCCGAGGCGTTCTGGAATGCGCTGCGCCATTGCCGGCCGCTGACCTTCGGCCTCAACTGCGCCCTCGGCGCCCGCGAGATGCGCGGCCACATCTCCGAGCTCTCCCGCGTCTGCGACACGCTGGTCTGCGCCTACCCGAATGCCGGCCTGCCCAACGAGTTCGGCCTCTACGACGAGAGCCCGGAGGCGATGGCCAAGCTCGTCGCCGAGTTCGCCGAGGGCGGCATCGTCAACATGGTCGGCGGCTGCTGCGGCACCACGCCGGACCACATCCGCGCCATCGCCGAGGCCGTCGCCGGCAAGACGCCGCGAGCGATCCCGACGATCGCGCCGCTGATGCGGTTGTCCGGCCTGGAGCCGTTCACGCTGACGAAGGAGATTCCCTTCGTGAACGTCGGCGAGCGCACGAACGTCACCGGCTCGGCCAAGTTCCGCAAGCTCGTCACGGCAGGCGACTATGCGGCGGCGCTAGACGTGGCGCGCGACCAAGTCGCGGCCGGCGCCAGCATCATCGACGTCAACATGGACGAGGGCCTGCTCGATTCCGAGAAGGCGATGGTCGAGTTCCTCAACCTCGTCGCCGCCGAGCCCGACATCGCCCGCGTGCCGGTGATGGTCGATTCCTCGAAGTTCCACGTCATCGAAGCCGGCCTCAAGTGCATCCAGGGCAAGGCGATCGTGAACTCGATCTCCATGAAGGAGGGCGTCGAGAAGTTCATCGCCGACGCCAAGGTGTGCCGTTCCTACGGCGCGGCCGTGGTGGTGATGGCCTTCGACGAAGAGGGGCAGGCCGACACGCTGGAGCGCAAGGTCGAAATCTGCACCAAGGCCTACAAGGTGCTGACCGAGGAGGTCGGCTTTCCGCCCGAGGACATCATCTTCGATCCGAACGTGTTCGCGGTGGCGACCGGCATCGAAGAGCACAACGGCTACGGCGTCGCCTTCATCGAGGCCACCCGCATCATCCGCGAGACGCTGCCCCACGCCCACATCTCGGGCGGCATCTCGAACCTGAGCTTCGCCTTCCGCGGCAACGAGCCCGTGCGCGAGGCGATGCACGCGGTGTTCCTGTACCACGCGATCAAGGTCGGCATGGACATGGGCATCGTGAACGCGGGCCAGCTCGCGGTCTACGACCAGCTTCCGGCGGAGCTGCGCGAGCTGTGCGAGGACGTGGTCCTCAACCGGCGCGACGATTCCACCGACCGCCTGCTGGAGTCGGCCGAACGCTTCAAGACCGGCGCTTCGGCCCAAGCCAAGACCGCCGACCTGACCTGGCGCCAGAACACGGTCGAGAAGCGCATCGAGCATGCGCTGGTCAACGGCATCACCGAGTACATCCTCGCCGACACCGAGGAGGCGCGCCAGGGCGTCGAGCGCCCGCTCCACGTCATCGAGGGACCGCTGATGGCCGGCATGAACGTGGTCGGCGACCTGTTCGGCTCCGGTAAGATGTTCCTGCCGCAGGTGGTGAAGTCCGCCCGCGTGATGAAGCAGGCGGTGGCCTACCTCGAGCCGTACATGGAGGCGGAGAAGCTCGCCAACGGCGGCGACGGCAAGCGCCGCGCCGCCGGCAAGGTGCTGATGGCCACCGTGAAGGGCGACGTCCACGACATCGGCAAGAACATCGTCGGCGTCGTGCTGGCCTGCAACAACTACGAGATCATCGATCTCGGCGTGATGGTGCCAGCGGCCAAGATCCTCGACGTCGCCCGCAAGGAGAACGTCGACATCGTCGGGCTGTCCGGGCTGATCACGCCCTCGCTCGACGAGATGGTGCACGTCGCCGCCGAGATGGAGCGCGAGGGCTTCGACGTGCCGCTGCTGATCGGCGGCGCCACCACCAGCCGCGTCCACACCGCGGTGAAGATCCACCCGTCCTACCAGCGGGGCCAAGCGATCTACGTCACCGACGCCAGCCGCGCGGTCGGCGTAGTGTCGAGCCTGATCTCCAAGGAGGCCCGCGGCGGCGTGATCGAGAAGGTGCAGGCCGAATACGCCAAGGTCGCCGACGCCCACGCCCGCTCGGAGCTCGACAAGCAGCGCCTGCCGCTCGCCAAGGCCCGCGCCAACGCCTTCAAGATCGACTGGACGGAGTACGCACCGAAGAAGCCGAGCTTCACCGGCACCCGCGTCTTCGGCGCCTACGAGGTCGCGGACCTCGTGCCCTACATCGACTGGACGCCGTTCCTGCAGACCTACGAGTTCAAGGGCCGCTACCCGGCGATCTTCGAGGATCCGAACCAGGGGCCGGCGGCCAAAGCCCTGTTCGACGACGCGCAGGGGATGCTGAAGCAGATCGTCGCCGAGCGCTGGTTCAACCCGAAGGCGATCCTGGGGTTCTGGCCGGCCAACGCGATCGGCGACGACATCGCCCTCTACACCGGCGAGAGCCGGTCCGAGCAACTCGCCACCTTCCACGGCCTGCGCCAGCAGCTGTCGAAGCGCGACGGCCGGCCGAACACCTGCCTGTCCGACTTCGTCGCGCCGGCCGAGACCGGGATCGCCGACTACGTCGGCGGCTTCGTCGTCACGGCAGGCCTGGAAGAGGTGCGGATCGCCGAGAAGTTCGAGCGGGCCAACGACGACTACCGGTCGATCCTGGTCAAGGCGCTCGCCGACCGCATCGCCGAGGCCTTCGCCGAGCGCATGCACGAGCGCGTGCGGCGCGAGTTCTGGGGCTATGCGCCGGACGAGACCTTCGCGCCGGAAGACCTCGTGCGCGAGGAATACGACGGCATCCGCCCGGCCCCGGGCTACCCGTCGCAGCCCGACCACACCGAGAAGGTCACCCTGTTCGACCTGCTCCAGGCCGAGCGCCGCATCGGTGTGAAGCTCACCGAATCCTACGCCATGTGGCCGGGCTCGTCGGTCTCCGGCCTCTACCTCGCGCACCCGAAGGCACACTATTTCGGCGTCGCGAAGGTCGAGCGCGACCAGGTCGAGGATTACGCCGAGCGCAAGGGCATGGACCTCCATGCCGTGGAGCGCTGGCTCGGGCCGATCCTGAACTACGACCCGGCACGGTATCTGGCGGTGGCGGCGGAGTAGCGGGCCCGCCTCGCCCGTTTCCTGCCTGGACGCCATCTGCATATATCCCTTGGAAGATATGGCAGGTGGCAGTCATGGCCGACATCGCGAAGGTGTTCTGGTCCGGGCAATCGCAGGCCGTCCGCTTGCCGAAGGAACTCCGCTTCGACGCGGAGGCGGTGCGGATCAGGCACGATGGCTACGCCGTCATCCTCGAACCGTTGGACGACGAGTAGGCGTCGTTTCCTCACCTGACCGACGAGGTCGCCACGGGCCTTCTCGCGGCCGTCGAGCAGGATTTGCCGCAGCAGGACCGACCCGGTCTCGATGCGCTCTTCGACCGAGGTTCCTGCTCGACACGAACGTGCTGATCGCGGTGATGAACCGGAGACCTGTCGTCACCGAAAAGGTCTTCAGCCATCCCAGACGCGCTTACGGCCTCTCCGTCATCGTCGCGCACGAGCTTCTGTTCGGAGCCTTTCGCGCTCTGCGCGTCGACGTCGCCCTCGAAGCGTTCGAGGGATTGCGCATGTCGATCGTGGATTTCGCGTTGGACGACGACCGCAAGGCGGGCGAGATTCGTGCCGCGTTCGCCGAGGCCGGAACGCCGATCGGCCCCTACGACGTGCTGATCGCCGGCCAGACGCTCGCCCGAAACCTGATCCTCGTCACCCGCGACGTCCGCGAATTCGCGCGGGTGCCGGGCTTGCGCGTCGAGGATTGGGAGGGTGGGGGCGCATAAGCCGGCACCTGTGTCCCAGAGGAGCTTGACCGGGCGGCCATCGCGGCTTCAATGCCCGGGCGGGATGGTCCGCGGGCGGGTTGCGTGGAGACGGGTATGCAGCGGCTGGCGTTCCTCCTCGCCGTCGCAACGGGCCTCGCGGTCACCGGCTGCACCGGCTTCTCCCACATCTCCAAGACCTACGTCAGCCTGACGCCGCAGGTGGTCACGATCTCCTGTAACGATCCCTACGAAGTCTACGACCAGCGCCAGCAGCGGCGGATGCTCGTCGTCTCGAACGCCCTGCGCGAGGTCACCGGCTGCGGCATCGGCGACCGCTACGCCGAGCGCGACCCCGGCGAGACGCGGGCGGCGCGCTTCCGCCTCGCGGCGCGGACCTACCTCGACGAGACCGTGCGCGAGGATTGCAAGATCACCGGCGAGGCGGTGTTCACTGACCTGCAGACCGAGTTCGTCTACGCCTGCGGCGGCCCGATCGAGTCGCGCACCGCGAAGGTGCCGCGCCTGCCCGGCCGCACAACCCCCGGCATCGGGCTGCGCTAGCAGGCTGCTGCAGAAGTCTGGCGTGGCGCTCGATTTGGATCGTCAGGGCTGTTTTTCGAGATCAGCCCACCTCGACGCGGCTCGATCCGCCAGCTTCGATGGTACTCCAGGTCGCGGGCTGCG
>NZ_VRUT01000061.1:0-26698 GCF_008039465.1 Methylobacterium sp. WL120
CCGCTGCGGGCGAGGCCGACATCCGCACCGTGGTCGATACCGCCCGCCTCACAGGCAGCACCTCCTTCGGCACCATCCTCAAAACCGTTGGCGCCTGAACCCAGCGGTCACAGGGGTGGGTAATTACCAACAACGTGCCGGTGTCAGAGCTGCGGAACGTGATCGCCAGCGTGCACTCGGCTCTGACCGGCCTTGGCAAGGAAGCGGCCGCCGAGCCTGCCGTACCCGAGAAGGCGACCGCCGCGCAGATCAAAAAGTCGATTGCGCCAGACGCGTTGATCTCTTTCATCGACGGCAAGGCCTACAAGACGCTGAAGCGCCACCTAACCAAGAATGGCCTGACGATGGAGGGCTACCGGGCACGCTATGGCTTGTCAGCTGACTACCCATCGACCGCAGCGAGCTACTCCGCCAAGCGCTCCGAACTGGCACGCTCGCTCGGCCTCGGACAATTGCGCAAGGCAGCTCCGGTGGCTGCTGAAGCTGACGAGACGGTCTCCGAGACGCCCAAGCCCCGCGGGCGGCCGCGCAAGGCCGTAGAAGCCGCCGAGGCAGCCCCGAAGGCTCGCGGCCGGAAGAAGGTCGCCGAGACGGCCTGAGGCCGCTCCGCGCCTCGATCTGGGACGCTCCGGCACCGTCCAGTGCCATGCGAGCTTAACCGCCTCGCGGCATCCTGTGCCCGGGCCAAGTACTGCGTATCAGCCTTGCTGGTGAGATCCGGGGTTCCCCCGCCGCGTGAGCAGATCGCGGCGGGGCCGAACCGTCTACTCCGCCTTGCGGTGCCCGCGGCCGTGCTGCTCCTTGCCGGCGCCCGCGGCGGCCGCAGCCTCCTTCTCGGCCTTCCCGACGGTTGCCGAGCTCGTGGCGCCGTCGCTCGTCGCACCAGCCGGCGCGTTCGACGCCGCGGACTTCGGCTGACCCTTGCCCTCGGTTGGCGCCTCTGCCTTTCCGCCTTCCAGAACCTCGGGGTGGCCAGCGCCCGCCTTGGCGCTCCCGGCCTCTTGGACCTCGGCAGCCTTCTGGTCCTTCGCGCTCATCGAGCTGTGGTTCTGACCGTCGCCGGACTGACCCTTGGCTGGGTTCGACATTCGTGACCTCTCCTATCGTGGTCACGCGGCAACTGCTCGCATCGAGCGTAGTTCAGGCGAAGCAGCTGCGTGCGACGAAAGGCCGATCGGCCTCAGCCTTCTCCAACGGTCTAAGGATCGTCGCACTCCTGGATTTCAGAAAAGGCTGCGCGTGTGAAAATCAAGTTGCAGCTACAGCGATGCTAGGCAAGGCTAACGACGATATCGCCCAGCTCGTCTTTAAGGCAGGCGTGGACGCGCCGCAGCCATAGCTGGGCTTCCGCTTCGCTGGCTCTCGCCTCTTCAGCTTGATTCTCTGCAAGTTTAGCTCTTGCCTCAGACAAACGCGCGATTTCATCGGCTTTGTTTGCTCTCGCAATAGCTGCGGCTGCGGCCGTTTCAGCAGCTTGCGCGCGCCGCTCGGCATCCTCGGTCTGCTTGACGCTCCGTTGGATGATCGACTGCGAGCGCAGCGAGACTTCCTGAGCAAAATCGCGTGCTCTGCGAACACGCGTCCCAACATCTCGGATCAGGTCGAGGGCGGCAGGCCAATCCACCACCGTCGGCTCGCCGGGTGTCTCCTGCAGAACCGGCAGACTGGGCTCGGAGAAAAGGGGCACGACCTTCTCGCCTGATTTAACGTCAGCCGCCCATTTGGAGCTGCTGCGCCAAGCCTCGCTAGGTTCGGAAGCATCTCCGTCCTGGCGCGCATTGACGGCACGGCGCTGAGTGTTAGTCGACATCAGGCCGTCCGCTTCGCAGTGGCTTCGACCCTGAACTCGTTCGCGATGGTGTCGTAGACGCGCGACAGCCACTCTTCCGCAATGCGCGCCCGCTCCTCCGCCGCCTTCACACGCTCGTCGGCGGCATTGAGCAACACGTCGGCACGGCTCTGGATGTCGGCCGTTCGTGCTTCGGCATCGCGAACCCGTTCAGCAGCGAGCTTGAGATCCTCACGAGCCCGTTCCAGCAGCTCGTGGACCCGCTGCTCCTGTTCCTGCGCCTGCGCCTCGACCTCGCGCGCGTGGGTCGCCGCATGCCGAACGCGGTCGATCAACAGCGACCAGTCCTGAGGCGATGAACGTCGCGTCGGCGGCAAGCCGCCACCGATGTCATCGAGGCGGCCGATCAGTCGCACCACATTCGCGAGCTCCGCGTCGGAGCTTGATTTGCTGACGGGCGCGTCCAGCGGCGAGAGGCTCTCCCAAGAGTACTTCTTTGCCGCGTCCATAGGGTCTACCCGCCATCCGCTCCGGCCTAGAAACCTTTGGCCGAGAAGATTAACAAATTGGTTGTAATAGTTAACTAATTGTTAACGAGAGCGGTTATGCTGATTTCTAGGGTGACCTCGGGCTTATAGAGCTGAATGTGCTAGTTGGACTTCCTTTGCCCAGCCATTGCACCTAGTGGCGATCGTTACGCGACGGACGGCCCCGTCGAGCGCTTCGACCCCACGATGTAGCAGTTCGACGCGCTCCGGCACCTGTCAGACTCGTGCCGGCACCAGCGCCGCCCGGGGTCGCCATCCGCGCGGAAATACGAGACCGTGCGCTAGGCGCGCCTCATCCTGCCGCCTTTGAAAAAGCAGATCGTGCCGACGCCGATCCAGCGCGGCCTGAACGTCGAGGCATGGACGGCATCCGGCTCGATCGAATGGCATCTCGCGACGGTGTGGAGCTTTGAGCTCGGTCGACTGGTGCTCGACGCGGCGGCTACGCTCTACCTTGACCAGGAGATCACGCTGCGTCAGGCCTGCCGGGTCATCGCAAAGCGCGAGAAGCCAGGGTAAGGCCCAGCGCTTTAAGGCATGTTAAGGAAGAAACGCCGTTCGACGCCTAAGGCTCGCCGTATGCATCCGATATCAATTTTTGCTGCAAGTACCTTCGTGCTCATTAGTACGTCTTCACTCCCTGCGATGTGAGCGAACTAAAGGTGTTGCCATCTACTTACACGCGTGTTCAGATACTCGCGATCGGCACCCATGGCGACGTTCTTCCCATGGTGGCGATCGGTTTCGAACTCGCGCGGCGCGGCCACGCGGTGACGCTCGCTGCGCCCGAACCGTTCGCAGGTTTGGCAGCGCGAGCGGGTCTCGTATTCCATCCGCTCTGCACGCAAGCCGAGTACGATCGACTGATCGGCACACGGGGGCTCTGGCGCCCTTGGCGCGGTGCGCAGATCATGTTGAAGGCGGTCGCCGCGCTGGCTGAACCGGCCTATCGCTGGATTGCATCCGAGCAGGCAACAGGCGGAGGTGTGGTCGTCACCTCTACTCTGGGTCTTGGCGCTCGTGTGGCGCAGGACAAGCTCGTATTGCCCGTCGTGATGGTCCACGTGACGCCGTTCCTGATGGAAAGCCGTTACGCGCCGCCACGCCTGCCGGGCCTGCCATTGCCGCCCATGCTGCCGGCCAGGTTCCGCCATTGGATTGGCCGGGGGGCTGACCGCTACGTGATTGATCCCGCGGCATTGCCCAGCCTGAATGCGTTCCGGGCTACCCTCAACTTGCCACCAGTACGGCGCCTGCGCCACTGGTGGAACCTCGCGCCGACCCTGATCCTGATGTTTCCCCGATGGTACGCGCCACCGCAGCTGGACTGGCCGGCTCACGCCCTTCAGGTCGGCTTTCCGGTGGCCGATCAGTTTGGAGATGCGCCGGAGCTTTCCGAGGATCTGATCGCCTTTCTGCGATCCGGCTCAGTACCGCTGGTGTTCACCTACGGCTCGGGGATGCGGCGCGGGCGCCCATTCTTCAAGACAGCGCGGGAGATCTGCGATCGCATGGGCTGCCGCGGCATCCTTCTGGCTCCTCAATCGGGTCAAGTCCCGCCCGATCTGCCGCCTCACATCATCCACGTCTCCTACGCCCCCTTGGCTGCTCTGCTGCTTCATGCTGCCGCGCTGATCCATCATGGTGGGATCGGCACGGTTGCGCAGGGGCTAGCAGCTGGGATCCCGCAGCTCGTGGTCCCCATGGCGTTCGATCATTTCGAGGAAGCGCGGCGCCTGACGGAGCTTGGCGTTGGCGCAAGCCTATCGCGGCGACGTTTCACCCCAGCACGGGGTGCTCACATGCTTGATCGTCTCCTCACCAGCTTCAGCGTTTCCGAGGCGTGCAGCTCGCTTCGCGGGAAGAGTGCGGCAGACGACGGTGTCCGCGATGCCTGCGATGCGATTGAGCGGGCAGGCGTGCTTCAAAGCGGTTCGCACTAAGACAAGTCGGCGAACGACGCCGACATGCGATAGTCGAACGATGCCGAAGGGCAGCCGAGCCAGCGGCTCTCAGTCGAGGCGTTTCCGGTATCGGTTGCCAGTTGCGTCGGTCAGGATAATCGAGGCGGTCGTCGCGGGATCGGCTGCGATGGCGGTCGGGACGTTGACGGCATCGGCGCGACGCATCGAGTGCGCCTGATCCATCGCAACGACGCCAAGCGCCGCCACGGTGATCGCGGACCACAGTCCGGCTACGGCGACGGTGGTGATCTTCGGCACGCATGAACCCTTACGTTGGATCGTAGCATGCCGGTGATCGGTTAATCAGGCCAATCCGCGGCAGACGTTCAGTCCAAAAAGACGCGGATGCCGTCGGTGTTAAGGAGCTCGCGCTGATCGGCACACCAGCGCTCGGCACCGATCTCAGCGATCTCCTTGGACAAGCGCTGGCCCTCTTCCTTGATCGCCGTCTGGGCCTGCCGATGGCCAATGGCCTTGTCGAGCGTCGGACGGACGGTTCGCAGCAGACCCTCCGACACCGTGTCGTCGATCGTGTAGGCCTTCCGGCAATAGAGCGTGATGCCGGCCTGCGCGCCGACGATGCGCACCAGCCCCTGGATCATCTCGGCCTGCTCCTCCTCCTTCGACGGAGCAGCGAGACAGGTTTGGGTACCAAGCATCAAGGCGAGGGCGACGAGGGTGCGTTTCATGGGGGTACCCCTGGCCGACCACGCTCCATCAGCGCCGCAGCAACGCTTGAACAACCGGGGGCGACGCCCGGCTCCATCGAGAGCTTGGCGCAAAAGCCGTAGGATCGCCGCACCCGCCTTCTACGGTTTCACCAGCAGTACGTTCACTGCCTTCGCGAGCACGCGGACGGTGTCGCCTTCGGTTAGGCCCAGCTCGTCCAAAGAGTCGACCGTCATCACCGAGGACATGTGGTAGCCTGTGCCAACCAGTTCGACGTCGACCTGAGCCATTACATCACCGCGCTTGATCGAAATGAATGTGGCCGGGATGTCGTTGCGGGCGTTATGATTCATTTTAGACCGCCCCTCGTTTTCTGGTGCTCGGTATCTCCACCCAAGCGCGCCGCCCCGTCCACTTCGACCCGCTTCGCAATCTCCATCACCACACGCTCTACCGAGGGCGGCCAGGGCACGGCGTTGTCTTCCAACATCTGCGCCGCCCTGACGAGCATGTGGAAATGCTCGGGCGGGATCGAAGTCCCCTCATCATGCTGTTCAAGGATGCGATCAGCGATCGCCGCTGCCAGCCCGGACACTTCAACCATCCTGTCGGGCTGATCGCCGGGAGCAGTCATTTCAGGCTGCTCTTCGCCTTCTGATGCTCGGCATCTCTCGCCAACCGCGCGGCTTTCTGCCGGACCAGGTTGGTCTCAGCCACGTTCGTTGGCGGCTCCTCGCCGGGCATAGGGATGGGCGCGCTCTGCCGCTTAGCGAAAGCGGCTTCCGCTTGCTTCCACTCTTTGCTCTGATGTTCGGACACCGGGTGTTCCCTGAAATTAAATAAACCAGATCCTTCCGTGCTTGTCCGGATCACCGCTTGTGATTGGCTCGGATCTGGAGGGCCATAAGCGTGACGAATGCACGACCCCGGACCCGAAGACCATCATGAGCGCATTGTCGAAGCCGTTCGAGATGAGCACGGTGATCAACACGTAGGCCACGAGGAAGCCGCCGACCCCCATCGCGAGCCGTTCAAGGTTCACTCCCGTGCGCCCTTCACCGCCACGTGCTCGATCAGTGCGTCACCGGCTGCTCAACGAACGACCGGATGCCTCGCTCAGCTACCTCTTGTTCGAAAGCGTCGTAGGCGTCCTGATCGTCCGCAAAAGTACCCTCCCAGGCAGTATGGCCGCCCTCGTGGTCGACGATTTCCAGGGTCCATTCATCGTCAGTACCGGCAAACCGGTAAATGTGAACATCGACCGTGATGCCGTCGCGGGTGACGCTTCCGCTGAGTGGAGAGGACTTAATCTTTAGTTCAGGAGCGGCCATGGTCCATCTCCGTCGTGTTGCGCTTCACTCGCATGCCGGCAGGGCTACCGCAGGCTGAACGCATCCGTCCATTCGACTTTGCGTTCGCTCGGAACAAGGAAGAAGTCCCAGGTGGCAAAATCTACGACTGCGTTCCAGACCGTTTCATCCTCAACGAGGTTGCCGAACAGGTCGGCACAGACATAGCTGTGTGCTGCCGCGAAATCGAACAGACTCCGGCGTTCGTGGCCGTAAAACCCGTATCCCGCCCAGCCGTACTCGACGCTGACGATGGGCCGGTGGCGGGCGAGAACGGCCGTTGCCCCGGAGAGTGCATCGATCTCGGCTCCCTCGATGTCCATCTTGATAAAAGCGAGCCGATCAAGGTGCGCCAGGGTGTTGTCTAGCGTCTCAACCGCGACGCGGATCGACTTCGTTGGCATGTCCGGACGGCTGAAAAAGTGTGCCCGCAGACCGCTTTCGGCGAGTGAGTCCGCGACGACAAAGTCTGTTTCGCCCCTCTCTCGCGATACAGCGGCCTCGCGGATGTGGATGCGAGGTGTTGCTTTGAAGCGCTTCCGAAGAGCGGCCGCTAGGTGCGGAATCGGCTCGAAGGCGTAGACGGCGCCGTCCTCACCGACCAAATGTGCAATCTGCCCCAGATGCTCGCCGGCATGGGCCCCGAGATCGACCGCTACATCACCTGGCTTGATGAACCGGCGATAGCCCTCCATTAGGACCATCTCATAGTTGATTGTCTGACCGGTGATTTGAACAAGCTTGATTGCGTTGGCCGCCGCGATGGCTGGATGCATAGAGGGTTTCTCTTCCACTTCAGCCTTTGTCATCGAGCCAATTACGCCTCGCCTAATTAGAACGACCGCTACCACATCATCTCGCCAATCGCCTGTGTCAGTTCGCGCCTTCAGGGTCCTCGCGATGCCGTACGTACCCCTGGCCCGTAAGCCAGTCCGTCAGAGCATGTCGGATCGCCTCTGGACGTGAGGGTTTAGGCTCGGGCTGGTCTGCGATCCAGGCGTCGAGAGTTGCGACCTGCTCAGGCTGCACCCGAACTTGGATCTGCATGCCTTTTTGCTTCCCGCGGGTCCGCCCCTTAGTCATGTGGTACCATAGTTGACGCGCCTGACGCTCAGTGGTACCACATAGGCAGGCCGGAAGGAAGATTGAGCCCTTCCATCCGGCCCTGACCACAAGCGTCCTCTGGAGACGATCATGGCTAACCGCGCCCATAGCACACGCACGCCCTTATTACCCCAGGCTGGCGCTCAGTCGGCCTTATTACCCCGCGGGGCCGGCAGGCAGCCTGGCCCCGTCACGCTCGCCCTCCACGCCATGCGGACGACCAATCCTGATCAAGCCGCACACGACGCGATCGAGGCGATCCGCCGGGGCTTGGGTCGCCATTTCTCCGATGCCGACCGTCAACGGCTTAAGGCACTCCGTCGGCGCGTCGCTGACCGCATCGAGCGGGACCTCGCCTTATTAGATGTCCTTGGCGGCGACACGGATCGCGAGGATGGCGCCGATGCTGAGCCGTGGCTGGGGTCGATCGATGCGACCTCGCACAACGACCGCATGAACCACCTCCGCTGGAGCGCCGGCGGCGTCGATGATCTTGAGATGGGCGACGACAACGGTATCGCGGACAGTGGAGGGGAGGCCGAGCAAGCCTGCCGCCATATCGCGCTCGGCGGCGACTGCAGCGTCTCATGGAGGCGGTGCGCATGAGCCCTGCCGCAAACCGCCGCGGCTTCCTACGAGGATTTGCCGCATTCTCGGCCGGCAGTGTCGCTTCGGGCGCCGTGGTTGCGCTCGAACGACCGCCTAATCCTGACGTAGAGCTGCTTCGGCTCGGCGTCGAACTGACGGCCGCCACGAGCGCCTACGACGAGGCTGCAGCGGCTCTCGCGCGCTGCAAGGAGGCTTGGGAGACGGTACGGCCCGAGGTCCCTCCGGAGCTCAACGTCCCCGCTTTCCGAGGTTGGGTCGATACCGAGTGGCCTCCCGCATTCAGCGGGCGACCTTGTAATAAGCACGTCCAGAACCGCGTTCGCATTCCGAGCCGCTACGATCTCGACCGCTTGGTCAAGGTGACGGACGGTCGAACCGTACGAGGCAAGTACCTCCGACGGCTGAAGCCCATCTCGGACGCCTATCATGCGGCGCACGATGCTGCCTGGGTGAAGGTAGGCCAAGAGGAGATCGAGACGGCGGCGTTCCGCCAGGGCCGCATCGTGATCGACCTCGGCTTCAAGGTCATGGCGATCGATGCAGTGACCATGGAAGGCTTAGCCCTCAAAGGGCGCGCGGGACTCGCGATGCACCGGGTCTGGGCAGACGACGGCGGCATGAGGATCGAGAACAGCTATCGGCTGCTTCTGACCAATCTCGCTAGCCTCGATCAGCGGGAGGGCGGTCTATGAGCCCGCACCCCCTCGTCGTCCGCGGTTCCCTACAGGCTGCCGTCGCTGCCCTGCTGCTGTCGAAACTCGCCATGAAAGCGGGACGGTTCGAGGACTGGCTATGGCGCCAAGCTGCGAACCGGATGCGGCACGCTCAGGCTCTCGCCGATCTGGCGACCGGACGGTGATGCCCGGCGCGGCCGCTTGAGCGGTCGAGTTGATGGACAACTTGTCCAAAAACTCATCCGAGCCTGGCCGGGCCTCATGCCCCTCAGAGCCTCGTCTCGCCTAACGGCGAAATCGCACCCCCGTTACCCGCAGTGTTACCCCGAGTTGCCGAGGTGACCTCTGGAGGTATGCAAAATGCCCGTAAGTCATTGTAAGATATGGTGCCGGTGGAGAGGATCGAACTCCCGACCTTCGGTTTACAAAACCGCTGCACTACCGCTGTGCTACACCGGCGGACCCGTTTCGACGCCGCGGCGGGACGAAGCTGCGCCGCGGTGCTGATCGACGCGTCTTAGACGATGGTTGCGCGGGGTTCGTCAAGGCGCGGGACGCGGGCGCGCTCGTCGCCGCGACCCAGGGACCCAGCGCCCTGGCGGCAGGCGGCGAAGGGCTTATCTCACCAGCTGACGGTGCGCACGCGCCCGGGCGTCGCGATCTGCGATGCGTTCGGGCGAGGCGGTCCCGTCGGCGCTCCCCGAGGGCCCGGTATCCGGTCCGCCGCGGGCGGGCGCGTCGAAACGAGACCCGGAGCGCCCGGCCCACGCGGGTCGGATCGGGCTTCGCGGTCGGGGAGAGGTGCGAACCCAGCCGATGTCAGAGACCGATCCGGAAGCCAACCGCTTCTCCGCCCGCGCCAGCCGCTACGCCCGCGTCGGCGCCAACGTCGGCGGGGTCGCCGCGCGGATGGCCGGCGCCCGCTTGTTCGGCAAGGAGGGCACCACCAACGCGGCGGCTTTGGCGCAGGCGCTCGGCGGCCTGAAAGGCCCGATCATGAAGGTGGCGCAGCTGCTCGCCACCGTGCCCGACCTGCTCCCGCCCGAATACGCGGTGGAGCTGCAGAAGCTCCAGGCCGACGCGCCGCCGATGGGCGCCGCCTTCGTCAAGCGCCGGATGCAGGCCGAGCTCGGGGTCGGCTGGCAGGCGCGGTTCGAGAGCTTCGACCTGAAGCCCGCCGCCGCCGCCTCCCTCGGCCAGGTCCACCGCGCCACGGCGCTCGACGGCACGGCGCTCGCCTGCAAGCTCCAGTACCCGGACATGCAGTCGGCGGTGGAGGCCGACCTGAAGCAGCTCGAGGTCGCCTTCGCCCTGCACCGGCGGATGAACTCCTGGCTCGACACCCGCGAGATCGCCAAGGAGATCGGCGCCCGGGTCCGCGAGGAGCTGGACTACGCCCGCGAGGCCAAGCACGGCGCCCTCTACGGCACCGTCCTCAAGGACATCGCGGCGGTGCGCGTGCCGGCGATCCACGCGGATCTGTCGACCAGGCGCCTGCTGACGCTGGGCTGGCTCGACGGCGAGCGCATCCTCAACTTCACGGAATCCCCCGTCGAGATCCGAAACCGCATCGCGCAGGCGATGTTCAAGGCGTGGTGGCACCCGTTCAGCCGCGCCGCGGTGATCCACGGCGACCCGCACCTGGGCAACTACACGGTGTTCTCCGAGGGCGAAGGGGCAGAGCGGGAGCCGCAGGGCATCAACCTGCTCGACTACGGCTGCGTGCGGATCTTCCATCCGCGCTTCGTCGGCGGCGTGGTCGACCTCTACCGCGGCCTGCTCACCCAGGACATGGCGCGGATCGTCCACGCCTACGAGGTCTGGGGCTTCAAGGACCTCGACAAGGAGAAGATCGAGATCCTTAACATCTGGGCGCGCTTCATCTACGGGCCGCTGCTCGAGGATCGCACCCGCACCGTCGCCGACGGGGTGAAGCCCGGCGAGTACGGCAGGCGCCAAGCCTTCGAGGTGCACCAGGCCCTGAAGGCGAAGGGGCCAGTGACCGTGCCGCAGGAATTCGTGTTCATGGACCGGGCCGCGGTCGGCCTCGGAGCCGTGTTCCTGCACCTCAAGTCCGAGCTCAACTATCACCGCCTGTTCGAGGCGGAGATCGAGCGCTTCAGCCTCGACGCTCTCGCCGAGCGGCAGGCGGAGGCGCTCGGCGCGGTCGGGCTGGCGCTGCCGGCCTGAGGGTTCGCGAATCGGGGGCCTCGGCGGATCGCGAGATAACGCGTCCCTCGCCGGCTCACGATCGCGTGTCCGGGGGATCTTTTGTGCGCAAGTGAATTGAGGGCCAAGCAAAGCCGTGCGATGCCCGATCCCGCCGGTTGCGGCCGATTGCGGCAGCAATAAGCTTGGGCTAAACCCGCTCCCACCGAGAAGTGGTAGCGTCGAGGACGAGCGCACGATGGCCGATACGAAGGGCGTTTCCGGTGGGGCCTACAGCCCCGCGATGGACGCGAAGACGCACGAGCAGACCTATCGGGGATTCGTCCGCTTCGTCGAGATCGCCAGCGGCGTGGTGATCTGCTGGGTGCTCGCCCTGGCGGTCGGCGGCATCCGCGAGGCCTGGCTCACCGCGATCCTCGGCGTCGTCCTCTCGAGCGCGGCAGGCGCCCTCGGCGCCTTCGCGCCGAACATCGGCTGGCGTGCGCCTTGCGTGGTCGCCGTGCTCATGGCCCTCTACCTTGCCTTCGCCTGAGGCCTGACGTCTCGGAAAGGATCGGGGCGGTCCGCGCCCCAGAATTCGGGGCCGCCGCTTACAATCGTCACGCTTCCGTCAGTTCGTCTTACCAACTCGCCTCGAAAAGCCGTTCCATATCGCGCATTCGGGAGCGGTCAATCGAGGGAAGTCCTGAATGCGCATCGCTGTCCTGTCGGAGACCGATTCCGCGGAACCGCGGGTCGCGGCGGTGCCCGAGACGGTCAAGAAGTTCCTGGCGCTCGGCGCCGACGTGACCGTCCAGTCGGGCGCCGGGCTGAAGGCCGGCATGCCGGATTCCGAGTACGAGGCGGTCGGGGCTTCGGTCGTAGGCTCGGCCGAAGAGGCCGCCCGCGACGCCGACCTGATCCTCAAGGTCCGCCGCCCCGGCGCCGACGAGCTCAAGCTCCTCAAGCGGGGCGCCGTGGTCGTCGCGATCATGGACCCCTACGGCCACGAGGCCGAGCTGCAGGCGATGGCCGAGGCGGGCGTCGACGGCTTCGCCATGGAGCTGATGCCCCGCATCACCCGCGCGCAGGTGATGGACGTGCTTTCGAGCCAGGCCAACCTCGCCGGCTACCGCGCCGTGATCGACGGCGCCTCCGAGTACGGCCGCGCCATGCCGATGATGATGACGGCGGCCGGCACCGTGCCTGCCGCCCGCGTGTTCGTGATGGGCGTCGGCGTCGCCGGCCTGCAGGCCATCGCCACCGCCCGCCGCATGGGCGCGGTCGTCACCGCCACCGACGTGCGCCCGGCCACCAAGGAGCAGGTCGAGTCGCTCGGCGCCAAGTTCGTCGCCGTCGAGGACGACGAGTTCAAGCAGGCCGAGACCAAGGGCGGCTACGCCAAGGAGATGTCGGCCGAGTACCAGAAGAAGCAGGCCGACCTCGTCGCGACCCACATCGCCAAGCAGGACATCGTCATCACCACGGCGCTGATCCCCGGCCGCCCCGCGCCCAAGCTGGTCTCTGCGGCGATGGTCGCCTCGATGAAGCCCGGCTCGGTGCTCGTGGACCTCGCGGTGGAGCGCGGCGGCAACGTCGAGGGCGCCAAGCCCGGCGAGGTCGTCGTCAACGACCGCGGCGTGAAGATCGTCGGCCACCTCAACGTCGCCGGCCGGCTCGCGGCCAGCGCCTCGGCGCTCTATGCGCGCAACCTCTACGCCTTCGTCGAGACCCTGGTCGACAAGGAGTCGAAGGCGCTGGCGATCAAGTGGGACGACGAGCTCGTCAAGGCCACCAACCTGACCCACGACGGCGCCGTGGTGCACCCGTCCTTCCAGCCGAAGGCCGACGCGGCGGTCGCCGACCGCCCGAAGGACTCGCCGCAATCCGAGCAGGCCTCGGTCGGGCTGTCGAAGACCGGGGTGTCGGCGTCACCCAGCACACAGGCAACGGGCGCGGCGTAGGCCGGTCGCGAGGAGCATAACGATGGCCAACATCCCCCCCGATCAGGCGGTCGACCAGACCCGCGTCCTCGCCGACACCGCGCGCTCGGCCGCGGCCGCCGCGCGCAACGCCGCCGACCAGGCCCAGGCGATCGCCGACGGCGTCGGCCACGGCCTCAGCGCCGTGACCCACGGCGCCGTCGACGCCACCGTGTTCCAGCTCGCGATCTTCGTGCTCGCGATCTTCGTCGGCTACTACGTGGTGTGGTCGGTGACCCCGGCGCTGCACACCCCGCTGATGTCGGTCACCAACGCGATCTCGTCCGTCATCATCGTCGGCGCGATCCTCGCCGCCGGCGTGCCGCTGATCGAGAAGGGCACCGGCTGGGCCCGCGCCTTCGGGTTCATCGGCATCGTGCTGGCCAGCGTGAACATCTTCGGCGGCTTCCTGGTCACCCAGCGCATGCTCGCCATGTACAAGAAGAAGGCCTGAGACATGTCCCAGAACGTCTCCGCCCTTCTCTACATCGTCTCGGGCGTCCTGTTCATCATGGCGCTGCGGGGGCTTTCGCACCCGACGACGTCGCGGCAGGGCAACCTCTACGGCATGGTCGGCATGGCGCTGGCCGTACTCACCACCCTGGTCGGCCATCCGCCGTCCGGCGCGGGCGCCTGGCTCCTCGTCTTCCTCGGGCTCGCCATCGGCGGCGGCGCGGGTGCGGTCATCGCCAAGCGCGTGCCGATGACGGCGATGCCGCAGCTCGTCGCCGCCTTCCACTCGCTCGTCGGCCTCGCCGCGGTGGCGGGTGCGGCCGCGACGCTCTACGCGCCGCAGGCCGTGGGCATCCTCGAGAACGGCCACATCCACAAGGAGTCGCTGTTCGAGATGGCGCTCGGCGCGGCGATCGGCGCGATCACCTTCACCGGTTCGGTCATCGCCTTCGCCAAGCTCGACGGCCGGATGTCCGGCAAGCCGATCATGCTGCCGAGCCGGCACCTCATCAACATCGGCCTCGCGGTGGCGCTGGTCGTGCTGATCGCGGTGTTCATCGGCGGCGAGAGCAAGGTCGTCTTCTGGCTGATCGTGCTGCTGTCCTTCGCCCTCGGCGGCCTGCTCATCATCCCGATCGGCGGCGCGGACATGCCCGTCGTCGTCTCGATGCTGAACTCCTACTCGGGCTGGGCCGCCGCCGGCATCGGCTTCACGCTGGGCAACCTCGCGCTGATCATCACCGGCGCGCTGGTCGGCTCGTCGGGCGCGATCCTGTCCTACATCATGTGCCACGCGATGAACCGATCGTTCATCTCGGTCATCCTCGGCGGCTTCGGCGGCGACGCCGCGGCGGGTGCCGGCGGCGGCGAGGTCGAGACCCGGCCGGTCAAGCAGGGCTCGGCGGACGACGCGGCCTACATCATGAAGAACGCCGAGCGGGTCATCATCGTGCCGGGCTACGGCATGGCGGTGGCGCAGGCGCAGCATTCGCTCCGCGAGATGGCCGACCTGCTCAAGAAGGAGGGCGTCGACGTGAAGTACGCCATCCACCCCGTCGCCGGCCGCATGCCCGGCCACATGAACGTGCTGCTCGCCGAAGCCAACGTGCCCTACGACGAGGTGTTCGAGCTGGAGGACATCAACGGCGAGTTCCCGCAGGCCGACGTGGCCTTCGTGATCGGCGCCAACGACGTCACCAACCCGGCCGCCAAGACCGACAAGACCTCGCCGATCTACGGCATGCCGATCCTCGACGTGGAGCGGGCCAAGACCGTGCTGTTCATCAAGCGCGGCATGGGCTCGGGCTACGCCGGCGTCGAGAACGAGGTGTTCTTCCGCGACAACACGATGATGCTGTTCGGCGACGCCAAGAAGGTCGTCGACCAGATCCTCAAGAACCTCTGACCGGACGTCCTTCGATCCGGGATGCGGCGGACGGGGCGGGCAGCGATGCCCGCCCTTCTGCGTTCCGGGCGCTCCGGCTCGGGGTGCGCCCCGACGATGACTTGTGTCGAGCGGGGCCCTACAACCGCAACGCCGACCGCCGATCCGGTGCGACGGTTCTCCAACCCGGGGCTGGCATGTCGCCCGAGACCTCCGATCCCGAGCGCCTCGCCGAGTTGGAGGCGCTCGCCATCCTCGACACGGCCCCGGAGGAGGCCTTCGACGACGCGGTCCAGATCGCGCGCGCGCTCTGCGCCGCCCCCGTCGCCCTGGTGAGCCTCGTCGCCGCCGACCGGCAATGGTTCAAGGCCCGCGCCGGCTTCCTGTTCTGCGAGACCGAACTCAACGCCTCCATCTGCCGGCACGCGCTGGGCGAGCCGGACCTGCTCGTCATCCCCGACCTGACGCAGGACCCGCGCACCCGCGAGAACCCGCTCGTCACCGGCCCGCCGGGGATCCGGTTCTATGCCGGCGCGCCCCTGCGCACGTCGAGCGGCCGGGCGCTGGGCAGCCTCTGCGTCATCGACACCGTGCCCCGGCCCGGGGGCCTGAACGAGGATCAGGCGGACGCGCTTCGGCGGCTGGCCCGGCAGATCATGATCCTGATGCGCGAGCGGCGCCAGCTGGTCCGCCTGCAGGCCGAGGAGCGCCTGACCCGCGCCGCCTCGATCCGCCGGGCGGCCTTGATCGAGCTCGGCGACCACCTGCGCGACGTCACCTGCGTCGCCGCGATGACCGCCAAGGCCGCCGAGATCGTCGGCCGGACGCTCGATGCCAGCAGGGCCGGCTACGGCGAGATCGACGCGAGCGGGGTGCACGTCACGATCCTCCAGGACTGGACCGCGGCGGGGGTGGAAAGTCTCGCCGGCACGCACCGCTTCGCCGATTTCGGCCGCCTCGGCGCTTCGATCGAGCGCGGCGACGCCCTCGTCGTCGGCGCGGTCGCAGAGGACCCGCGGACCGCGCCGTTCGCAGCGCCGTTCATGGCGCAGGCCATCGGCGCCATGCTCGACGTGCCGGTGCGCGAGCGCGGGCGCACGGTCGGGCTGTTCTTCGTCCACGCCGCCGCGCCGCGCGACTGGCTGCCGGAGGAGGTCGCCTTCGCCCGCAACGTCGCGGACCGGGTCCAGGTCGGGATCGGCCGCCTGCGGGCCGAGGAGCAGCAGGCGGTGCTCAACCGCGAGCTGAGCCACCGGATGAAGAACACCCTGGCGATGGTGCAGGCCATCGCCATGCAGACCATGCGCAACGCCACCGACCTGGAGGCGGCCCGCGACGCCCTCGCCAACCGGCTGATCGCGCTGGGCAAGGCGCACGACATCCTGCTCGACGGCACCCGCGAGAGTGCGAGCCTCGAAAAGGTCGTCCAAGGCGCGCTGACGATTCACGACGACGCGCAGGCGGGCCGCCTGCGGCTGTTCGGCCCGCACGTTCAGGTCGGCTCCAAGGCCGCGCTGTCGCTGTCGCTGATGATCCACGAGCTCGCGACGAACGCCGCCAAGTACGGCGCGCTGTCGACGCCCGCGGGCTTCATCGTGGTGGATTGGTCGATCGATGCCGCCGGTCGCGAGCCGACGGTCCGGCTGCGCTGGGCCGAGAGCGGCGGGCCGCCGGTCGCGACGCCGACGCGGCTCGGGTTCGGCAGCCGCCTGATCGAGCGGGGCTTGGCCGGGGCGATCGGCGGCGAGGTCCGGCTGACCTACCCGCCGGACGGCGTGCTCTGCGAGTTGGCCGTGCCGCTCTCCGGGATGGAAGCCGACGAGTAGCGACCGCGACCCACATGCGGGCCGGGATTTGGCCGCCGTTGCGGTCTATGGTGGCCCCCGTGTCAGCCCTTCCTCACCTCTCGGCCCAGCCCGAGGCGCCCCGCGCCTTCCTCGGCGTCACCCGGTCCGTCCTCGGGCGGCCGTGGCGGGAACGCTGCGCCGACCCGGCGGCGCAGGCCTACGCCGCGACCATGGTCCAGGCCCACGGCTTGCCGGAGCTGCTCGCCCGCGTGCTCGCCGGGCGCGGCGTCCGGCCGGACGGGTCGGAGGCCTACCTGCGCCCGCGCCTGCGCGACCTGATGCCGGACCCCGCCTGCCTCGTCGACATGGGGCCGGCGACCGAGCGCCTCGCGCGGGCGGTGCGCCGGGGCGAGAGCGTCGCGGTGTTCGGCGACTACGACGTCGACGGCGCCGCGAGCGCGGCCCTGCTGGCGGGATACCTGCGCCGGCTCGGCGTGCCGACCCGCATCCACATCCCCGACCGGATCACCGAGGGCTACGGACCGAACGCGGCCGCGATCGCCGCGCTCGCCGGCGAGGGGGCGACGCTCCTCGTCTGCGTCGATTGCGGCACCAGCGGGCATGGTCCTCTGGCGGAAGCGGCCCGGCTCGGCCTCGACGTGATCGTCCTCGACCATCACGGCGCCCCCGAGCTGCTGCCGCCGGTCTGCGCCCTGGTGAACCCGAACCGCCTCGACGACCTTTCCGGTCTCGGCCACCTCTGCGCCGCGGGCGTCGTGTTCCTCACCCTGGTGGCCCTCGCCCGCACGCTTCGGGCGGAGGGGTATTTCGGGTCCCATCCCGAGCCGCCGCTCACCGATGCCCTCGACCTCGTGGCTTTGGCCACCGTCGCCGACGTGGTGCCGCTGACGGGCCTCAACCGCGCCTTCGTGGTCCAGGGGCTGACCGTGATGCGCGCTCGCGGCCGCCATGGGCTCGCCGCGCTCCTCGATGCCGCCGCCCTCGACGGGCCGCCGGAGGCGTGGCACCTCGGCTACCTGCTCGGCCCCCGCATCAACGCCGGGGGGCGCATCGGCGATGCGGGCCTGGGCGCGCGCCTGCTCACCACCGACGACCCGGCCGAAGCCGCCCGCATCGCGGTGGAGCTCGACCGCCTGAACCGCGAACGCCAAGCGATCGAGGCTCAGGCGGTGGCGGAAGCCGAAGCGGAGATGGACCACGCCCTCGCCCTCGACCCCGATCGCCCGGTGCTGGTCGCAGGCAGCGCGGAGTGGCATCCGGGCATCGTCGGGCTGATCGCGGCGCGCCTCAAGGAGCGCTTCGGCCGACCGGCCTTCGCCTTCGCCCTCCGGCCGGACGGGTCGGCCACCGGCTCGGGCCGCTCGATCGCCGGCGCCGACCTCGGCCACGCGGTCCGCGCCGCCGTCGAAGCCGGCCTGGCGACGAAGGGCGGTGGCCACGCCATGGCCGCGGGCGTGACGCTGGCCGGCCCCGACCTGACGCGCTTTGCCGCCTTCCTCGCCGCGGACCTGGCGGAGGCCGTGGCCGAGGCGCGGGCGGTCGAGGCGTTGCTGCTCGACGGCACGGTCAGCGCCGGCGGCGCTACCGCCGAGACCGTCCGCCTGATCCAGCGCGCTGGCCCGTTCGGTCAGGGCGCGCCGGAGCCGGTCTTCGCCCTGCCGCGCCACCGCATCGTCGACGCCGGCCTCGTCGGCCACGGCCATGTTCGCGCGCGCCTGCGCAGCCGCGACGGCCAAGCGGTCGGCGCGATCAGCTTCCGGAGCGCGCAAGGCCCGCTCGGACAGGCGATCCTCGCGGGAATCGGCTCCGAGTTCCACGTCGCCGGCACGCTGGCCTGCGACCGCTGGCGCGGGGCCGAGCGGGCGCAGGTCCGCATCTGCGATCTCAGCCCCGCGATCTGAGCCTCGCCGCTCTCGCGACATCGTTAACGCGGCGTGCAGGCGCCGCGCCGTAAGCTTTCCGCATGCGCTTCCTCCTCTCCGCCATCCTCCTCCTCGCCGCGGCGCCGGCCTGCGCCGGCGGGGCCGAGGAGTTCTTCCTCGGCCGCCCGCCCTCGGTCGGCGTGGTGCAGGGCGGCGCCTTCGGCGTCGGCGGCGCGGACTACCTCGACGAGTCGCGCGGCCGCCGCCCGGTCTCGGCCCCGCGCCCCGTGCGGACCGCCCACCGCGTGGTCCACGCCCACCGCGTGGTCCACGCCCAGCGCGTGCGCCCGGTGGACCCGACCGCGATCGTCGCGCGGCCCTACTTCAAGCCGTGAGGCACCTGAGCGTTTTAATCCGCCCTGCCGCGTGCGGTGCGTCACGCCGCCGGAGGAATGGGCAAGCTATATAAGCTTCATGCAAGACGAATCGACGCCGAACCGGCGGACAGTCTTGCAAGAAGGAGCCTTATATCCACATGAAGACCCGTTCCGTTGCCGTCGTTGCTGTTCTGATACTCGGCGTTGCTGTGCCCGCCTCGTCCGCGATGGCGTTCCGCTCTGAGGCGCCCGCCGCCCGCGTCGCCCCGCCCTCGCCCTACGACGACCTGACCACCGGCTCGCTCGGGTTCGACGCCGTGCCGGCGCCCCGCACCGGCTGGTGCGCCCCGAGTTCGGCGAGCGAAGGCAACGCCAACCAGCAGACCCGCCCGGTGATGCAGTACGGCCAGACCAGCGGCGGACCCCGCTGCTGAGCGCGAAGCGGAACGGAATCACGTCCATGAAGCTGTTCAGCTACGCGATGATCGGCGCCTTCGTCTGCGGCCTCGTCCTCACCGCCGTCGGCTCCGTCAACGTCCTGATGTCCCTCTGACGCCGATGTCGGTGGGGGGCCGTTTCCACGCGGCGCGCGACCGGGTGTGACGCGCGATCTCCCTCCCTTGCAGAGGGGGGAGGGCATCGCAGGTGGCGATTTTCTCTTCGACCCCCACTGGTAGCACCGGGAGGACGGCGGCGAGCCGATCGTCACTGGTGTCGACTCGCCTCTCGCGTGCTGCGTAAATACGGTGGTCCGCGCCAGAGCAAGGTCGGGTGCTTCGTCCGAACACCCCGGGGCGGCACATCCAGGCTGGACATCTCCCAGGCGCCGGATTGGAATGTCCCCCTGTCCAAGCGATGCCACGGGAGCCGAGGATGTCCGATCCGATCGTGATCGCCGGGGCGGCGCGCACGCCGATGGGGGCGTTCCAGGGTGAGCTCGCCCGAGTCGCGGCTCCGGAGCTCGGCGCGGCGGCGATCCGCGCGGCGGTGGCGCGAGCCGGGCTCTCCGGCGACGGCGTATCCGAGGTGGTGATGGGCTGCGTCCTGCCAGCCGGCCTCGGCCAGGCGCCGGCGCGGCAGGCGGCGCTCGGCGCGGGCCTGTCCGACGCGACACCCTGCGCCACCCTGAACAAGGTCTGCGGCTCGGGCATGAAGGCGCTGATGCTCGGCCACGACATGATCGCGGCGGGCTCGGCCGAGACCGTGGTCGCGGGCGGCATGGAGTCGATGTCGAACGCGCCCTACCTCCTCGACAAGGCGCGGGCCGGTCAGCGCCTCGGCCACGGGCGCATGCTCGACCACATGTTCCTCGACGGGCTTGAGGACGCCTACGACCGCGGCCGGCTGATGGGCACCTTCGCTGAGGACACTGCGCAGCACTACCAGTTCACCCGGGAGGCGCAGGACGCCTACGCCCTCGAGTCGCTGGCCCGCGCCAAGCGCGCGACGGCCGACGGGGCCTTCGCCGACGAGATCGTCGCCGTCGGCGAGGCCACGAGCGACGAGGGCCCGCGCAAGGCCCGGCCCGAGAAGATCCCGACCCTGAAGCCCGCCTTCCGCCCCGACGGCACCGTGACGGCGGCCAACGCCTCGTCGATCTCCGACGGCGCGGCGGCCCTGGTGCTGATGCGCCGGTCGCAGGCCGAGCGCGGCGGCGTCACGCCCCTCGGGATCGTGCGCGGCCACGCAAGCCACGCGGCCGCCCCGGCCTGGTTCTCGACCGCGCCGATCGGCGCCATCCGCAAGCTCCTGGACAAGGTCGGCTGGCAGGCCGGCGAGGTCGATCTCTACGAGATCAACGAGGCCTTCGCCGTGGTGGCGATGGCCGCGATGCGCGACCTCGACCTGGCGCCCGACCGCGTCAACGTCCACGGCGGCGCCTGCGCGCTCGGCCACCCGATCGGCGCCTCGGGCGCCCGCATCGTCGTCACGCTGCTCGCCGCGCTCGCCCGCACCGGCGGACGGCGGGGGATCGCCGCGCTCTGCATCGGCGGCGGCGAGGCGACGGCGATCGCGTTGGAGCGGATGTCCTGAGGGTTGCACGGACGTTCGACGGGTGGAACGCATTTCCCCTCTCCCCGCAGGCGGGGCGAGGGGATGCGTGGTCTCGATCAGAGCCAGGCGTCGATGCGGACGGGTGCGGAACCCGGCGAACGGATCGCAGGCTGACGTTCCAAGCCTTCAGGCCGCCACGCCGGTCCCGATCGGGCAGGCCACGCCGGTTCCGCCCAGGCCGCAATAGCCCGCCGGGTTCTTGGCGAGGTACTGCTGGTGATAGCCTTCCGCGAAGTAGAAGGTCTGGCCGGAGACGATCTCGGTGGTGATGTCCGGGAAGCCCCGGGCCTTCAGCGCCGCGGCGTAGGCCGAGCGGACGGCCTTGGCCGTCGCCTCCTGCGCCGGATCGGTGAGATAGATGCCGGAACGGTACTGCGTGCCGACGTCGTTGCCCTGGCGGTAGCCCTGCGTCGGGTCGTGGCTCTCGAAGAAGGTCTTGAGCACGGCGTCCAGCGGCAGCACCATCGGGTCGAAGGCCACCAGCACGACCTCGTTGTGCCCGGTGCGGCCGGAGCACACCTCCTCGTAGGTCGGGTTCGGGGTGAAGCCGCCCTGGTAGCCCACCGCCGTGACGAACACGCCCTCGGGCAGCTGCCAGAACTTGCGCTCGGCGCCCCAGAAGCAGCCGAAGCCGAGGCCGATCGTCTCGATGCCCGGCGGATACGGGCCCTTCAGCGGGTTGCCGTTGACGAAGTGGGTCTCGGCGGTCGGCAGCGGATCGGGGCGGCCGGGCAGGGCGTCGGCCGGGCTCGGCATCTCGGCCTTCTTGCGGAACAGGTGCAGCATCGGGCGTCCTTCGGGCGGGGTCGGATGATGTCCTGATATGGGGTCGCCTGCCCGGTTCATGAAGCGGACGCCGTCAGGAGCGCGTGAGGAACCCGATCGGCTCGCGCGCCGGCTGGCCGAGCCAGAGCAGCACCGCGCCGAGGCCGAGGCCGAGCAGCGAGGCCGGCGCCAGCGTCAGCGGCAGCACCGCGAGGTTCCACAGCCACGGGGCGACGCCCTCGACCGCGCCCTGGAGCGCGTTCGCCTTGTCCTTGAACAGGGTGAACAGCAGCTCGCTCAGAGGTGTGATCCGCAGGCCGTTGTTCGCGACCGAGCGCGCCCCGTCGTAGACCAGGGCGACGAAGCCGCCGGCCAGCAGCACGAAGCCGAGGAAGCGCAGGAGAAAACGGAACATCGCGGGGTCTCGGGAGCACGCTCGTCGGCCGGTCCTGAGGGGGTTACGAGCCCCGCCCGCGCCGCGCAAGCGGTTGCCGCGCCCGCGCCCGCCGTGCCACAGGGGCGATCCCGGCGACAGGAACCGACCTTCCGTGAGCATAAGCCTACAGGCCCCGGCGCCGGCCCTCGTGATCTTCGATTGCGACGGCGTTCTGGTCGACAGCGAGCCCCTGAGCCTCGCCTGCCTCACCGCCGGGCTCAACCGCATCGGCGTCGCCATCGACGTCGAGACCGTGCGGGCGCGCTTCGCCGGCACCTCCATGACCTCGATCATGGGCCACGTCGAACGCGACTACGGCGTGACGGCTCCCGAGGGCTTCGTCGCGGCGGTGAAGGCTGAGACCCTGGCGGTCTTCGACGCGGAGCTACAGGCCATGGCCGGGATCGCCGACGCCGTCGCGGCCCTGTCGCTGCCGACCTGCGTCGCCTCGAGCAGCGATCCCGTGCGGCTGCGCCACTCGCTCGGCCTCACCGGCCTGCTGCCGCTCTTCGAGGGGCGGATCTACTCGGCTGTCGAGGTCGCCCGCGGAAAGCCGTTCCCCGACCTGTTCCTGCACGCCGCCGCGCGGATGGGGTTCTCCCCCGACGCCTGCCTGGTCATCGAGGACAGTGTGCCCGGCGTCACCGCCGCGCGGGCCGCCGGGATGCGGGTGCTGGGCTTCGCCGGCGGCGGCCATTGGGGCCACGACCGCGACGGCGCCGACCTGCTGGCGGCCGGCGCCGCCCGGGTCTACCGCGACCACCGCGACCTCTCCGCGCTCCTGGCCGCGCTTCCGGCCGAGACCCTTGCTGCGACCTCCGCTCAGGCCTGAGGCAGGATCGGGCTGCCGGTGCGGGCGGCGACGCGCGTTTTTTGCCCGAAACCTTCGGAAAAACGGAAACGGCTTCCTTTGACGCGGAGGCCCGCAATGTCCATCTTAGTCAGGCAGGGCGATGCCAAGCATCGCCGGCCGCGGTGATTTGAAGAGCCTCGCTTGCGCCGCGTCATCAAACGCTAAAGCACTGCCGGACAGCGCCGTCCGGCGGTCCTTCATCGTCAGGAGGGCTTTTTTCGTGATCCGATACGCTTCGAAGTCCACTCTCCCCCTGCAGGGTGCGATGCCCCGCCGTCGCTGTCGCGGCTGACGCACGCGCCGACGGACGATCCGACCGCCCTGCAACGCCCGCCCACGACCGGCCCCGGGAGAATTCCATGCCTCAGCTTCATCCGGCCGCGCAGGCCGCGCCGCAGCACGATCTTTTCGCCGACCATTTGGCCCAACGCGCCCGCAACCGCCTGCACGCGGAGCCGCCGCCGACCCAGATCATCGAAGTTGGCGAGATCGCCGCCGGTATCGCCGTACCTGAGCCCGGCGGCGTGCGCTTCTTCTCCTCGGCCCGTGCCTTCGACGACCTCGACGGCACGGTCTTCCGCAGCACCGAGCAGGCAGCCCGCGCCGCCCGCGAGCGCTTCCGGGCCCGCACCACGCGGACGGCGGCGGGGTTAGGGCAGGGCGGCGGGAGGCTGGCCGCCGTCTAAGGGACCGGGTTTTTTCACCCCCGAAGACACGCGATCCTCGAGGTTGCCGCGCACTCCTCGCCCCGCTTGCGGGGAGAAGGCTTTGCCGACCTCGTCGTCGGTGAAGCGAGGCGGTAGCCGAAGGTGAGGGGGGCGACGGAGGAGGCTCGTCCGGCACCTCCCCCTCACCGCCGCCTCGGCTACGCCTCCGCTTCCTGCAGGCACGACGAGGTGCCTGCAGGCCTCTCCCCGCGTGCGGGCAGAGGGGGCGTCGCACCGAATGCGCAGAAATCAAACAGGCATTGAGGCACGGGCGCCGGCAAGCCGCGTCCCGCTCCTACTTGCACTCCTCGCGCGTGCGCTTCATCGCCTCGCCGAAGCCGGCCAGCGCGTACTCGTCGCTGGTCGGCTTGCCGCGCATCGAGACGGTCTTGACCAGGAGCTTGGGCACCCGGCCGCTCATCTCGGTGACGACGCGGGTTTCCTCGGAAGGGTTCTGCAGCCAGGCGTTGCCGTCCTTGACCACGAGCCCGTAGCGCGCGCTGCCCAGGGTGATCGCCGGGTCTGTGGGGGCGGCTGCCGCACCGGGCTTGGCCTGCGCCGCGGCGGGCTTGGAGGGGAAGCCCAGCATCACCGCGATCTCGTTCTGGACGTTCTCGCCCTTGCGCACGGTGACGAAGAGGTAGGCGGTGTCGCGCTTGAGGGTGGCGGGCGAGCGGGTCTGCGGCTGCGCGATCGCGTAGCACAGGCGGGTCCTGCCCTGGCCGCTGGCGAAGACGTTCCAATCGCCGAAGATCGCCACCGGCGTCGCCTGCTGCATGCCGGGCGGCGTCGGCGCAGCCTTGCCCGGCGTCGCCTTGGCCGTCCGATCACGGCCGCCGCGACGGCGGCGGCTCGGCGTGGCTGCCTCGGGGGCTTCGGCCTCCTGCGCGGAGGCGGAGGCGATCCCGAGGGTCCGGCCACCGCCGGCAGGCAGGAGGGCCGCCAGCGCGAGGGCGCCGAACGGAAGCAGGCAAAGGGCAAATCGCATCATCACGTCCCGGTCAGCGTGTCGGCGCGGCCCGCACGCCGAAGCCTCGGCCGGTGCGAAGCCGGCACCGGCCTCAGGAAGTCATGAAGCTTGGGCGACGGTTGGGCAAGATGGCGGCGACCTGCATGGCGGCGACCTGCCGCCGTCAGCCGGCGTGGATCTCGGTGGCGGCGTTCTGGGCCGCCATCGCCGCCACCGGCAGGGCCGGAACCTCGTCGAGGTCGATCCGCACCGGGGGGGGCGGCGCAGTCGGGGCAGGCGCGGGTTTGGGCTGCGGATCGTTGTAGGGCGTGTTGTAGCCCTTGCGCACGGCGGCCCAGTAGGCGTCGCGCGACAGGCCGGAGCCGACGAGCGCCGCATCGATCATCGCGGTGGCGGTGGCGGCGAGCGCCGGAGTCTCCTCCGGCTTCGTCCAACTCTCGACGGGCATGCTGCGGTCTCCGATGCGCTCGCGCCGGTGTAGCAGAGCTTACCTAGCTGGACCGTGAACGCACGAACCCGGCTTTCGGTTGCTCTGCACCATTTTCAGGCAACCGGCTCCGCGAGCCGTGCGAGCCAGCCCTCGGCCTGCGCGCGGACGTTGGCCGGCGCGGTGCCGCCGAAGCTGACCCGGCTCGCCACCGAGTTCTCGACGCCCAGCACCGCGTAGACGGCTTGCGTGATCCGCGGCTCGGCCTCCTGCATCTCGGGCAGCGACAGCGCCTCCAGCCCGACGCCCTTGCCCGAGGCGACGCCGACGAGGCGGCCGGTGACGTGGTGCGCCTGCCGGAACGGCAGGCCGAGCTCCCGCACCAGCCAGTCGGCGAGGTCCGTCGCGGTGCTGTAGCCGGAGCCGGCGGCGCGGGCGAGCACGCCCGCGTTCGGCTCGAGGTCGCGGACCATGCCGGTCATCGCGGCCAGGCACAGCGACAGCGCCTGCAGCGCGTCGAAGGTGCCTTCCTTGTCCTCCTGCATGTCCTTCGAATAGGCCAGCGGCAGGCCCTTCATCACGGTGAGCAAGCCCATCAGGGCGCCGACGATGCGCCCGCTCTTGGCCCGCACCAGCTCCGCCGCGTCGGGGTTGCGCTTCTGCGGCATGATCGACGAGCCGGTGGTATAGCCGTCCGACAGCCTGACGAAGTCGAACTGCGCCGAGGTCCACACCACCAGCTCCTCGGCGAAGCGCGACAGGTGGATCGCGCAGATCGAGGCGGCCGAGAGCGATTCCAGGGCGAAGTCGCGGTCGGCGACGGAGTCGAGCGAGTTCGCCGTCGGGCGGTCGAAGCCGAGCGCCGCGGCCGTGGCGTGCCGGTCGATCGGGAACGAGGTGCCGGCGAGGGCGGCGGCCCCCAGCGGGCACTCGTTGAGCCGGGCGCGCGCGTCCCGGAACCGGCCGCGGTCGCGCGCCAGCATCTCGACGTAGGCGAGGCAATGGTGCCCGAAGGTGACCGGCTGGGCCGATTGCAGGTGGGTGAAGCCCGGCATCACGGTGCCGGCGTGGGCCAGCGCCTTCTCGGCCAGCGCCTGCTGCAGCCCGGCGGCCTGCGCGTCGAGGTTGTCGAGGGTGTCGCGCACCCACAGCTTCATGTCGGTGGCGACCTGGTCGTTGCGCGAGCGCGCGGTGTGCAGGCGCCCGGCCGACGGGCCGACGATCTCGGTGAGCCGGCTCTCCACCGACATGTGGATGTCCTCGAGCTCGCGCCGGAACACGAAGCTGCCGGCCTCGATCTCGGACTGGACCGCCTTGAGTCCGTCTTGAATGGCCGCCACATCGTCGGCCGGCAGGATGCCTTGGGCGCCCAGCATCGCGACGTGCGCCAGCGAGCCGCGGATGTCCTGGGGCGCGAGGCGCTTGTCGAATCCGATGGAGGCGTTGATCTCCTCCATGATCTCGGCGGGGCCGCTCGCGAAGCGTCCGCCCCACATCCGGTTGCTCATGGTCTTCCCGATCCTTCCGCTCGCGCAAGAGCGTTTCGTGTGGTGGCATTTCCTTGACGCGAGCCGGCATCCACCGCGCTCGAAATGCTCTTAGGGACGCAACGATGATGCCTGGACGATTGATGGGCGCCGCGGTCGGCGCCGGCCTCGTCACCGCGTTGGCCGGCGGCCTCGCCCTATACGGGACCGGTGCGGGGCCGGGCAACGCCCCGGCGCCCTGCGCCGGCTCGGCCGCCGCCGTGGCGCGGGTCGACGCC
>NZ_VRUT01000062.1:0-26407 GCF_008039465.1 Methylobacterium sp. WL120
CCGCGCCGGTCGCGGCGCCGACGGCACCACCGGCCACCGCCAGCGGCGCGCCGATCAGGCCGTCGACCGGACCGCCCACGACACCGCCCTGCGCGGCGACGTAGTTGCGGTCACCGCCGACGAGGGCGACGTTGGCCGAGCGGTGGTCGCGGATCGCTTCCTGGGCGTAGGTGCGGATCTGCGGGTTGCGCGACTTGGACAGCGCGATCTGGCTCGACTGGATCTCGAAGGCGTTCGCCTGGAGCGCCTGCAGGCGGAAATCGCTCAAGCCCTGGGCCATGGCGGGGGTCGAGACGGCGACGGCGAGGGCGGACAGGACTGCGTACTTCTTCAGCATTGAAAACCTCTGGTCACGAATGGTGAGCGTGCAAGCCGTCATCGTTGCATCGCCCGGACCGGAATCAACCGATGCGGACGGCGGCAGCACTTCACTGGACCAACGATGACGATCGCCCATGGTTCCTCTGGTCTTGGCTGACCTTGCCGGGGCGGCGGCGCCGACCTGCGCGCTTGATCGCCCTCGCGACAGCGGCCATGCCTGCGCCGTCCCGTCCGCCGCGAGGCCGCCGCTTGTGAAGCTCATCGCGATCCAGATCCTGCGCGCGGCGGCGGCCCTGCTCGTGGTGATGCACCATGCGCAATCCGAGGCGGCCGCGCTGGCGCAGCGGACCGGCCAGGCCTTCGCGCCGAGCGCGCTGCTGCCCTGGGCCGGCGGCGTCGACGTGTTCTTCGTGATCTCTGGCTTCATCATCGTCCACGCGGCCGCTCCCCACGCCGCCGGGCCGCACGGCCGGCGACGCTTCCTCGCCCACCGGATCGCGCGGGTGGTGCCGCTCTACTGGCTGGTCACCGCCCTCTACCTCGCGGTCGGGATGGCGGCGCCGGCCGCCCTCAGCGGCGCCGGCGGACCGCTCGACGCCGGCTCGGTCGTCGCCGCGTTCCTGTTCTGGCCGGCCGCGCGGGCGGACGGCGCGGTGCAGCCGGTCTACGGCCTCGGCTGGACGCTGAACTGCGAGATGGCTTTCTACGCACTCTTCGCGGTCGGGCTCGGCTGGGGCCGACGGCCGCGTGTGGCGTGGCTCGTGGCGGCGCTCGCAGGAATCGTTCTGGCGGGGGCATGGCTGCGGCCCGCTTCGGTGCCGCTCGCCTTCTGGTCGAATCCGGTGATGCTGGAATTCGCCTTCGGCGCCCTGATCGCGCTGGCCCGCGGCGAGGGGTTGAGGCTTGGGCAGCCGGCGCGGGCGGCGCTCGCGCTCCTCGGGCTCGGCCTGCTCTGGCGCGCCGCGCAAGGAAGCGCAGACCTCGACGGATTCTGGCGCCCGCTCGCCCTCGGCATCCCGGCGGCCTGCCTGGTCGCCGCCGCCGCGCTCGGCCATGCGCGGGCGGAAGGCGGGCGGCGATCGTCGATCGTGTCGGCGCTCGCCGCTTTGGGCGACGCCTCCTACGCGCTGTACCTCGTCCACCCCTTCGCCCTGCGCGCCTTGCGCGAGGTCTTGGTGCGCGCGAACCTCGCGGCCCTGCTCGACCCCTGGGCCGCGCTCGCCCTGATGCTGGCGGCCAGCGTCGCGGCGGCGCTCCTCGTCCACGCCTTCGTCGAGCGCCCGATGACGCGGCTGGCCCGCGCGCGCCTCGATCCGGCGCCCGATCCGAGTCCGAAAACCGTGTGAGCGCCGGGGGACGGCGAGTTTCCCGCCGCCGCGATCCGCATTAGCGTCGCCCCAACGATGGCGAACCCCAAGCGAGGCGACGCGATGAAGACCCTTCTGGTGCCGATCGCGCTCCACGACGCCCTGCCCTCGGTGCTGGAGACGACGCGCCTCGTGGCGCAGCGCTTCGGCAGCCTGATCGAGGGCGTGTCCCTGCGGCCGGCACTCGCCGAGTACGTGCCCGTCGATCTGGTCGGCGGCATGACCTGGCTGCGCGACGAGGAGGCCGACCGGGCCGAGGCCGAGGAGGCCGGCGGGCGCTTCGTCGCCTTCATGGATGCGGCCGGCATCCCGCGCCACGCCCGCGACGGCCTGTGCGTTCCCGAGAACGTCGCCGGCGCCGGCGCCCGCTACCGCTGGCGCCAGGACGTGCCCGCGGGCGACGCCTTCCTCGGGCAATACGCGCGCCTGTTCTCGGCCACCGTCGTCGGCCGCCCGGGCGCCGCCGACGGCACGCCGCGCATGACCACCTTGGAGACGGCCCTGTTCGAGGGCGGCCGCCCGATCCTGGTGGCGCCGCCGACCCCGCCGACGCGGTTCGGCGACGCCATCGTCGTCGCCTGGAACGGCTCGACCGAGACCGCGCGGGCGGTCGCCTTCGCGATGCCGCTGCTGCGGGCGGCCTCCCGCGTGCTGGTGCTCAGCGTCGAGGGCGGCACGGTGCCGGGCCCGAGCGCGGAGGACCTTGCCCGCTCGCTCGCCTGCGAGGGCGTGGCGGCCGAGCACAGGGCGCTCCCCGCCGGGCGCCGGACGCCGGGCGAGACTTTCCTCGCCGAGGCCAAGGCCTTCGGCTCCGACCTGCTGATCAAGGGCGCCTACACCCAGAGCCGCTTGCGGCAGATGATCTTCGGCGGGCCGACGAGCCACCTCCTCGCCCACGCCGACCTGCCGATGCTGATGGCGCACTGAGCGGCGTCGCGGCGTCATGGCCGGAACCTCGGCCGTACGCCCGGCGTTCGCGCCTAGCCGGGCCGTGCCGGTCGATCGAGGGCTGACCACAGTGATCCGAGCTTGTCTGATCGCGCTCGCGCTGAGCGCGACCTCCGTCGCGGCGCAGGCCCAGGCCCCGCAGGCCCAGGCCCCGCAGGCCCCGACCTCCGCCCCGCAACCGAAGGAATCGGTCGCCCGCTACCACGGCACCGTCGAGGCCCGCGACGCCGAGTCGGTGCGGATCCGGCGCCCGGACGGCGAGACGGTCACCGTGCTGATGAACGTCAAGACGCGCCTGTTCATCGCCACCGCCGGGCGGCTGCGCGACATCAAGCCGGAGAGCTACGTCAGCATCGTGTCGGTGCCCGGCCCCGACGGGAAGCCGAAGCCGATCAAGGTCGCGATCTACTCGCCGTCGGAGCGCGGCTTCGAAGCCGGCACCAAGCCCTGGGACGCCGCCCCCGACGCGCGGCTCACCGCGGGCTGGATCGGCGGGCTCTCGCTCGATGCGCCGCGCGAGGTCGAGCTGGTCTACGAGGGCGGCAGCAAGACCTTCACCATCCCGCCCGGCACGCCGACGGCGCAGATCGCGCCGGGCGAGAAGGCCCTGCTGGTCCCCGGGGCCGACGTGGTCGTGCTCGCCCGCAAGGATGCCGAGGGCGTCGTCAACGCCGACCTCGTCGCCGTCGGCCGGTCGGGGACCGAGCCGACCTTGTGACATCCCGCACGACGCGACGGCGGCCGCCCTCCCAGACCGGCGACCTCTGATCGCAGGCCAGCGATGAAGGCATGGCGCCGGGCGGGTCGCCCGCGCTACATCGCCCGCATGACCGACTTCACCCTCGATCCCCGGCTCGCCGCCGACACCGTGCCGGTCGGCGACCTCGGCCTCTGCTCCGTCCTGCTGATGGACGACGCACGCTTCCCGTGGCTGATCCTGGTGCCGCGCCGGCCCGGGCTGAGCGAACTCACCGACCTCGCCGCCGACGACGCGGCCGCACTTTGGCGCGAGGTGCACCTCGCCACGGGCGTGATGCAGGCGCTGGCCAAGCCCGACAAGGTCAACGTCGCGACGCTGGGCAACGTGGTGGCGCAGCTCCACGTCCACGTTGTTGGGCGCTTCCTGTCCGATCCGGCCTGGCCCGGCCCGGTCTGGGGCTTCGAGACGCGCAAGCCCTATCCGCATCACGCCCGCGCGCAGCTCGCCGAGCGCGCCGGCGCCCAGTTCGCAGCAGCCTGAGGTGGCGATGCCCGATCCGTTCGCGACGCTCGGCTTCACGCAGAGCCGGCTCGTCCGCCATTCCTCGGAGCAACCGGAGGACGCGGTGCCGGCCTCCGACACACCGGACACCGGCCTCGTGCTGATGGCCGGCGACGCGCTCGTGCTGCGCGGCGGCAGCGCGATCCTCTGTGCCGAGGACGGCGCGCGGGCGAACCCGCTGATCACCCAGGAGCGGATCTTCCTCGGGCACGTCGAGGGGCGACCGATCTTCGCCGCGGTCGCGGCTCCCGAGGCGGCCGAGGCCTATGCCGACGACACCTTCCGGACGCTGGACCTGCGCACCGTCGCCACCGAGGGCGCGGTGCCGCAGCAGGAGCTCGGCCTGCTCGCCACCGCCAAGTCGATGCTCGGCTGGCACGGGCGCAATCGCTTCTGCGCCAATTGCGGCACGCAGACCCTGTTCCGCGCAGGCGGCTTCCGGCGGGAATGCCCGACCTGCGCCGCCCACCACTTTCCGCGCACCGACCCGGTGGTGATCATGCTGATCCGTCGCGGCGAACGCTGCCTGCTCGGGCGCGGTCCGCACTTCAAGGAGGGGATGTACTCGTGCCTCGCCGGCTTCCTCGAGCCGGGCGAGACGATCGAGGCCGCGGTCGCGCGCGAGTCCTACGAGGAGACGCGGGTGCGGGTGTCCTCGGTCGCCTACCACACCTCGCAGCCCTGGCCGTTCCCGTCCTCGCTGATGATCGGCTGCACGGCGGAGGCCCTCGACGAGACCATCGTCACCGACCCCACCGAACTCGCCGACGCCCGCTGGTTCGACCGCGCCGAGGTGCTGGCGATGCTGGAGCGCCGCCACCCGGACGACCTGTTCGCCCCGCCGCCGATGGCGATCGCCCACGTGTTGATGCGCGCCTTCGTCGACGGGCGGGCGTGAGGGTCGAAACCCGTCGTTCGCCACCGACTGCAAACGCCCGGAAGCCGTGAACGCCGAGCAGCTTGCCGGTTTCCCCCCGTCAATCAGCTCGCGATCTTCTGGCGGGGACCGGAACCCTGGAGGAGATCCTCGAACTGCGCCGCCGGCAGCGCCTTTGCGTACAGGAATCCCTGACCCTGCCTGCAGCCCATTTCGAGCAGCCGCGCCTCCTGGTCCGCGGTCTCGATCCCTTCCGCGATGATGTGCAACCCGATGTCGTTCCCGATCTGGATGATGGAGCGCACGATCGCCGCATCGTGCTGATCGGTCATCAGGTCCCGGACGAATCCCCGATCGATCTTGAGGCGCGTCAGCGGGAAACGCTTGAGCGAACTCAACGAGGCGTAGCCGGTCCCGAAATCGTCGAACGAGATGCCGACTCCGCGACGATGCAGGTCGCGAAACGGGCGAAGGACAGGTTCGTCGACCTTCAGGAAGATCGTTTCGGTGATTTCCAGCTCCAGCATCTCCGGGCTCAACCGGTGCCGCTGGAGCGCGTCGGCGACGTCCGAGGTCAGCGTCCCCGACCGGACCTGGGCGGTGAACAGGTTGTCGCCCATTTTCCGGATCGGGAGCCCGGCGTCGCGCCAGGCCGCCGCCTGCCGACAGGCTTCGTCGAGGATCCAGCGTCCGACCTCGAGGGCCAGGGGGTGCTCCTCGAGCTGCGGCAGGAAGGCGCCCGGATACAGCAACCCGCGTTCGGGATGCCGCCACCGCAGGAGGGCCTCGGCCCCGTTGATGCACCGGTTCTCGAGCGCCACCTGCGGTTGGTAGTGGAGCACGAACTCGCCGGCCGCGACCGCCCTGCGCAACTCCGACTGCATCGCCAGCCGCGAAAGCAGCGCGCTCCGCATCTCGGGCTGAAACAAGCGGAAGACACGCTTGCCGTCCTGCTTTGCGCGAAACAGCGCCAAGTCCGCGTTGCCGACGAGTTCGCCCGCCGACAGGCCCTGCGTCGGGCTGATGGCCCCTCCGACGCTGACGCCCAGATGGAAGGTATGACCTAAGACGCAGAACGGTGCCGCGAAGGCTTCGAGAAGCGCGGCGGCACCGGCTGCGACCTTCAGTGGATCGGTGGCGCCCGGCAGCATCACGGCGAACTCGTCGCCGCCGAACCTCGCGAGGATCGCATCCGCACCGAGCCAGGCCGGCAGACGGATGGCGAGGGTTTGGAGGACGGCGTCGCCGGTGCCGTGCCCGCAACTGTCGTTCACCTCCTTGAACCCGTCGAGGTCGAGCATGAGGACGCACGTGGCCTGACCGGCGACGAGCCGCGCGTCGAGCGTCTCTTCGAAGGAGGCGCGGTTGGGCAACCCGGTGAGCGTGTCGTGATGCGCGAGCCTGACCAGATGCGCGTCGCGGGCGCGCCATTCCGAGATGTCGCGCATGATCGCCCCGAAGCCGAGGCCGAAGCGGTCTCTCCAGATCGACAACGTGAATTCGGCCGGAAACTCGCTGCCGTCGCAACGTCTCGCCGTGACCTCGATCGTTCGGCCGGCCATCCGGGAGGGCTCGTTACGGACCATGCGGGCCAAACCTGCCGCGTGGCTGGCGCGAAACCGTTCGGGAACGACGACATCGATGTTTTGGCCGAGCATCGCGCCGGGTCCGTATCCGAAGAGCGCCTCGGCCGCATCGTTCACGAAGGTGATACGACCGCTGCTGTCGTTGGTGATGAAAGCATAGGTGGCGGCCTGTACGAGTCCCAAAGCGCCCGCCACTCTGGTGTCTGAAGAGGCCGGGCCTTGAAGACCGAATGCTTGTTCGCTCGCGTCGATGCCGATCATCACTTCAGCTCAATGGAATCCACGCATTGCGAAGAAGCAACATGTCACGGTAATCAAATCGAATTAAACATTTGTTACAGTCATTTCGACTGATCGGGTTCACTAAATATGACTTTTATCCTATAAAGATGTCGGCTCAGGTGCGGAAACTGGGCCGAAAACACGTGAACTGACATTCCGTGAACGCTCGCTTCCAACCGAACGAAGCGATTTCTGCGGCTGCGTCGGGTCGAGGACGAACGACATCGCGGGTTGATCCTCCGCCACGAGAGCCTGTTCCGCGATCTTCGGATCATGGAAGGCGATCGAACCCGCCGTGCAGCCGTATGACCTTCGCGCGAGCCGGCGTCCGTCTCGCGCGAAAGTGCCTCAGATCTCGATCGCCCGGCGCCCGCCCATCCCTGCGGGATCGAGGGCGACGCTCTTGATCACCGCGTGGACGGGGCGGCCGACCGCGAGGTCGAGGTCTCGGACGGCGGCGCCGGTGAGGCGGGCGGCGAGCACCGCGCCGCCGCAGGCGATCTCCACCATCACCGCGTGCCCGTCCGGGATCAGCGCGGCGACCCGGCCGGACAGCACGTTGCGGGCACTGAGGCCGATCGGCACCGCGGTGGCGACCAGCACGTCGCGGGCCGGCACCCGCACCCGCAACGCGCTGCCGACGGCTCGCGGCAGCAGCGGCACGAGCAGCCGCCCGGCCGCGCCTTCGAGCCGGGTCAGGCCGGGTTCCGGGTCGTGCCCGGCAACGGTCATGTCGAGGAGCGCGCCGGCCTCGGCCTCGTGGACCGGGACGAGGTCGGCCCGGCGCAGGATCGCCTCGGCCGGGCCGCACGCGGCGACGCGGCCGGCCTCCAGCACCACCACGGTGTTGGCGAGCCGGGCCACCTCGCCGACCGCGTGGCTGACGTAGACGATCGGGATGCCGGCCTCGTCGCGCAGCCGCTCGATGTAGGGGAGGATCTCGCCCTTGCGCGCCTCGTCCAGCGCCGCCAGCGGCTCGTCCATCAGCAGCAGGCGGGGCTTGGCCAGCAACGCACGGCCGATGGCGACGCGCTGGCGCTCGCCGCCGGAGAGGCCCGCCGGCCGCCGGTCGAGCAGGTGGCCGACGCCGAGCATGTCGACCACCGCGTCGTGCTCGGCCCGGTCCGCCCTCTGGCCGGAGAAGAGCCGACCGTAGCCGAGGTTGCCCCGCACGCTGAGGTGCGGGAACAGGCGCGCGTCCTGGAACACCAGCCCGATCCGGCGCCGATGCACCGGCAGGGCGATGCGCCGCTCCGTGTCGACCAACGTCTCGCCGGCGACGACGATGCGGCCGCGATCGGGGCGGCTCAGCCCGGCAATCAGGTCGATCAGCGTGGTCTTGCCCGAGCCCGAGCGGCCGAACAGGGCGGTGAGCCCGGCCCCGGCCTCGAAGGCGGCGTCCAGCGTGAACGCGCCCCGGCGCAGGGCGACGGCGACGGCGATCGTCATGCCGGCCGGCTCCTTCGCGGCGTCCCCGCGTTGTGCGACGACACCCTCACGGAAGGCCGCGCATGATCACCGTTCACCACCTGGAGAACAGCCGCTCGCAACGGGTGCTCTGGCTGCTCGAGGAGCTCGGCCTGGACTACGACGTGAAGCGCTACGCCCGCGACCGCGAGACCATGCTGGCGCCGCAGGAACTCAGGGCGATCCACCCACTCGGCAAGTCGCCGGTGATCACCGACGGCGACGTGACGGTGGCGGAATCCGGCGCCATCGTCGAATACCTCACCGCCCGCTGCGGCGGCGCCCTGGTGCCTGCCCCCGGCACGGAAGAGCATCGCCGCTACACCTACTGGCTCCACTACGCCGAAGGCTCGGCGATGCCGCCGCTCCTGCTGAAGCTGGTCTTCTCGCGCCTCGCGCCGGGCAGCCCGGCGCTGGTGCGCCCCCTGGTGCGGGGGATCGCCAAGGCGGTCACGGCCAAGTTCGTCGACCCGGAGCTGCGCCACCACGCCGCCTACTGGGAGGGCGCGCTGGCCGACCGACCGTGGTTTGGCGGCGACGCCTTCACCGCCGCCGACATCCAGATGAGCTTCCCGCTCGAAGCCTTCGCCGCGCGCGGCACCGGCGCCGGCGCGCGCCTGACCGACTGGCTCGCCCGCATCCACGCCCGCCCGGCCTACCGGCGCGCGCTGGAGCGCGGCGGGCCGTATGCCTATGCGTGAGTCGGGGTGGGATCGCAGCATCCCCGTCACCCCGCCCCCAATTGCCGCCCGATGCGGCGGGCCAGAAGTTCGGACAGCAGCAGGGCGGCCATCGACAGGGCGACCGAGATCAGCGTGAGGCGCAGCGCCCCGGCCTCGCCGCCGGGCACCTGCGTCAGCGTGTAGATCGCCGCCGGCAGGGTCTGGGTCTCGCCTGGGATGTTCGAGACGAAGGTGATGGTGGCGCCGAACTCGCCCATCGCCTTGGCGAAGGCGAGCACCGCGCCGGCGAGGATGCCGGGCAGGCTGAGCGGCAGGGTCACCGTGAGGAACACCGCCAGCGGCCGGGCGCCGAGCGTCGCGGCCGCCTGTTCGAGGCGGGCGTCCACCGCCTCGATCGACAGGCGCATCGCCCGCACCATCAGGGGAAAGCCCATGACCGCGCAGGCGAGCGCCGCCCCGGTCCAGCGGAACGCGAACACGATCCCCACCTCGGCGAGCCACCCGCCGACGAGCCCGCGCCGGCCGAGCGCCAGGAGCAGCAGGTAGCCGGTGACGACGGGGGGCAGGATCAGCGGCAGGTGGACCAGCCCGTCGAGCAGGGCGCGCCCGGGAAACCGCCGCCGGGCGAGAAGCCACGCCACGGCGATCCCCGGCAGCAGGCTCGCGAGCGTCGCGACGGCGGCCACCTTCAGGCTCAGCGCCACGGCGGTCCACTCGTCGGGCGTCAGGTCGAGCAAGGATGGGTCGTCCGGTCCGGGAGGCGCCGCGGACCGTCGCGGCCGCTCGATAAGCAGCCTTGGACGGGGGATGCGCGGCGCGCAAGCGGCTCAGGCGCCGGTCTCGTCCTTCGTGCCGGGCTTCGCCTCCTCGGCGCGGTGCAGGCGGCTCAGCAGCACGAGGAGCCGGCCCGGCAGCGGCGTCTCGAGGGCCTCGGCCCCGAGCAGGGCGTCGCGCGGCCGGGCCGGCTGGCGCCGGCGCCGGGCGAGGCCGTTGAGGACGACCGGCCGGGCAACGGAAGGTCTCGACTTGGTCACGCGGACGCACCCTCGATGAACGAACGACTCGGATGACAATGCGGAGTGGCGACGTGGTGGCCTGACCGAAACCGTTGCACGCCGAAGCCGGTTCCGGGGGTCGATATGATGAACGCGTGAACAATCTGCCGCATTCCCAGGCGGTTTTGCCGCGGTTCGATCCGCTTGTGGCGGCTCCGATCCGAGGGTGGTAGAGGCGGCCATGCTCGAAGGCCTGCACCCGAACCGCCCGACCCACGTCCTGCAGCTGATGACCGACGAGCGGTCGGCGCGCACGATGACCGACCTGCTGGGCGAGATGTTCGACCCGACGGAGACGGCGGTGGCCGCCTTCGAGTCCGAGGACGGGGTGACGTGGCGGCTCGAGGCCTACTTCGCCGACGCGCCGGACGAAGATTACATCCGCGACCTGATCCGCCCCGTGGTCGGCGCGAAGGCGGACGCCGCCGAGTTCCGCACCGTCGACCAGAAGGACTGGGTCCGCGCCTCGCTCGAAGGCCTCGTGCCCGTGCGCGCCGGACGCTTCCGAATCCACGGCTCGCACGACCGCGACACCGTGCGGCCGAACGAGCTCGCCATCGAGATCGAGGCGGCGTTGGCCTTCGGCACCGGCCACCACGGCACGACGCTCGGCTGCCTCAAGGCCCTGGTGGACGTGCTCAAGCGTGGCCGCCCCGGCCGGGTGCTCGACGTCGGCACCGGCACCGGCATCCTCGCTTTCGCCGCCGCCAAGGCCCTGCGCCGCCCGGTGATCGCCGGCGACCTCGACGGCGAGGCGGTGCGCACCGCCCGCGCCAACGCCCGCGCCAACGGGCTCGGGCCCTACCTCAAGCTCTACGAGGGCCCGGGGGTGCGCAACGCCATGGCGGCGCGGACGCGCCACTTCGACGTCGTCTTCGCCAACATCCTCGCCCGCCCCCTGCGCGGCCTGGCGCCGACGCTCTCGGCGGTGGTGGCCGAGGGCGGCGTGCTGGTGCTCTCGGGGCTGATCGAGCGCGACGTGGCCGGCGTGCTCTCGGCCTACCGCCACCAGGGCTTCCACCTCGCCTCGCGGGGGACGATCGAGGGCTGGGTCGCCCTGGTGCTGCGCCGCGGCGGGGCGGCGCAGCGGCCGCTGGCCGGGTCCGCCCGGCGCTGAGCCCAATCCGAGGCGGACGGCCCGCGTTCGGTTGCCCGCGGGGTGCCGCCGGCGATACCCTGGGCGCATGACCCGCACCCGATTCCAGACCTTCGACGACCCGAGCCACCGCAAGGGGCCTGAGCGCGTCGCCGCCCTCCGCGCCGCCTTGCGCGAGGCTGGAATCGACGGCTTCGTCGTGCCCCGCGCCGACGAGCACCAATCCGAATACGTCCCGGCCAACGCCGAGCGGCTCGCCTGGCTCACCGGCTTCACCGGCTCGGCCGGCACCGCCGTGATCCTGGCCGATTCCGCAGCACTCATGGTCGACGGGCGCTACACCATCCAGGCACCGGAACAGGTCGACCCGGGCGTCGTCACGGTCGTTCCCCTCGCCGAGAGCACCGCCGAGGCCTGGATCGGCCGGACCCTGCGGCGCGGCGCAGTGCTCGGCTACGACCCGTGGCTGCACACCCCCGACGGGGTCGCCCGCCTCGAGCGTGCCGCCGCCAAGGCCGGCGCCTCGGTGAAGGCGCTGTCGGAGAACCCGGTGGACGCGGTCTGGGCCGGCCGCCCGAAGCCGCCCTCGGGCCGCGTGATCGCGCATCCGCTCGACTTCGCGGGCGAAACCGCGAGCGACAAGATCGCGCGCATCCGCGTGGAGCTGGAGGCCGGCCAGTGCGACGCGCTGGTGATCTCCGATCCGCACAACCTCGCCTGGGCGTTCAACCTGCGCGGCGGCGACGTCGGGCACACGCCGCTGGCGCTCGGCTACGCCATCCTGCCGCGCGAGGGCCGGCCGCGGCTGTTCCTGGTGTCGCACGACGTGACGGAGGAGGCGCTGGCGGCGCTCGCCCCGGTCGCCGACATCGCCTCGCGGGACGACTTCGAGCCGGCGCTCGGCGAGCTCGCCGGCAAGCGCGTGCGCCTCGACGCCGCCACCGGCGCCGCCGCCCTGAAGGAGCGCGTCGCGACGGTGGGCGGCACCCCCGATTTCGGCCCGGACCCGATCACCGCGATGAAGGCGGTAAAGAACGCCGCCGAGATCGCCGGCGCCCGCGCCGCGCACCGGCGCGACGGGGCGAGCGTGGTGCGTTTCCTCGCCTGGCTCGACGGGCAGAGCCACGTCACCGAGGTCGCCGCGGTGGAGGCGCTGGAGGACTTTCGTGCGGACGGCGGCGACCTGCGCGACGTCTCGTTCCCGACGATCTCCGGCTCCGGGCCGAACGGCGCGATCGTGCATTACCGCGTCACCCGCGCCACCGACCGGCGGGCGGAGCCGGGCGAGCTGTTCCTGATCGATTCCGGCGCGCAATACCCCGACGGCACCACCGACATCACCCGCACGGTCGCGGTGGGCGCGCCGAGCGCGGAGATGCGTGATCGCTACACCCGCGTGCTGCGGGGCCACGTCGCCATTAGCCGCGCGGTCTTCCCCAAGGGCACAACAGGCGCGCAGATCGACACCCTGGCGCGCCTGCCGTTGTGGGAGGCCGGCCTCGATTTCGACCACGGCACCGGCCACGGCGTCGGCGCCTTCCTCTCGGTGCACGAGGGCCCGCAGCGCATCGCCAAGACCGGAACAGTCGCCCTGGAGGCGGGGATGATCCTCTCCAACGAGCCGGGCTACTACCGCGCCGGGGGCTACGGCATCCGCATCGAGAACCTCGTCCTCGTCGAGCCCCGCGAGGTGCCCGGCGGCGAACGCCCGGTGCTCGGCTTCGAGACCCTGACGCTGGCCCCCTACGACCGCCGCCTGATCGTGCCGGAGATGCTGAGCCCGGCCGAGCGCGCCTGGATCGACGCCTACCACGCCCACGTCCGCGACGTGCTCGAACCGGACCTCGACCCGGAGACGCGAGCCTGGCTGGAGCGGGCGACGGCGGCACTCTGAACCCAGGATCGATCCTCCGCGCGGCACCCGGACGCGCCGTCGCGATTTTACCCTCCGCCTGTTCGCGCCTATGACGAGAGCAGCGTGAAACCGTCGTGGACGGTCGCGCGAAGGGACCGCATGCTGCGTCTTCTCGCTCTCCTCCTATCGCTGCTCGCCGGGCCGGTCGCGGCCCAGGGCTTCAAGCCGCCGGCCGACCTCGTGCGGGCGAGCCTCGTGGCGGAGCCTGCGGCGGTGGCCGGCGCCACGCCGTTCACCGTGGCCATCCGCATGGCGATGAAGCCGGGCTGGCACGTCTACTGGCGCAACCCCGGCGATTCGGGCCTGCCGCCGGAGGTGACCTGGACGCTGCCGGCCGGCTTCTCGGCCTCGGCGATCCAGTGGCCGGCACCGCACCGCATCCCGATCGCGACGCTGATGAACTTCGGCTACGAGGGCGAGGCGATCCTGCTCGTGCGGGTGACGCCGCCGCCGAGCCTCGACCCGGCAGCCCCCGTGACGCTTGCGGGCAAGCTCACCTATCTCGTGTGCGAGAAGGAATGCATCCCCGGCTCGGCCGACCTCGCCCTGACCCTGCCGGTCGCCCGCGAGGCCGCGGCCGATCCGGCCAACGCCGCGCTGTTCGTGCGTGCCCGCGCCGCCCTGCCCAAGGCCTCGCCGTGGCCGGTGCGGCTGTCGAGCCAGGGCGACCGCCTCGCCCTGGACCTCGACGCGCCGGGCCTCGCCGCGGACAGGCTCCGCGCGGTGGCGTTCTTTCCCTATTCCGAGACGGCGATCGAGAACGCCGCGCCGCAGCCCTTCACCGTGGACGCGGCCGGCCTCCACCTGACGCTGACCCGCGCGACGCCCACCGACGCCGCGCCCGAGAGCCTGCCCGGCGTGCTGGCGATCGAGGAGGAGACCGGCGACGGTCTCGTCCGCCAGGCCTTCGCGCTGGGCGACGAGGCGCCGCTCGCGGCCGGCAGCGCGATGCCGAGCGTGGCGCCGGCGATCCCGCGCACCGAGCCGGCCGAGACCCTGACGCTCTGGACCGCGGCCGGCCTCGCGCTGCTGGGCGGCCTGATCCTCAACCTGATGCCCTGCGTCTTCCCGGTTCTGTCGATCAAGGTGCTCAGCTTGGTGAAGCATTCCGGCGAGGCGCCGGGGCGGGTCCGCCTGCACGGGCTCGCCTACACGGCGGGCGTGCTGGCGGCGTTCCTGGTGCTGGCCTCGCTGCTGATCGCGCTGAAGGCCGGGGGAGCCGGGATCGGCTGGGGCTTCCAGCTGCAATCGCCCACCGTGGTGGCCGCCCTGGCCTACCTGCTCTTCGCCATGGGCCTGAGCCTGTCGGGCATGCTCCACCTCGGCGGGCGGCTCGCCGGCCTCGGCGACGGGCTGACCCGGCGGGCCGGGCTCGAAGGCTCGTTCTTCACCGGCGTGCTCGCGACCGTGGTGGCGACGCCCTGCACCGCCCCCTTCATGGGCTCGGCGGTGGGCTTCGCGCTGACGCAGTCGACGGCCGCCGGCCTCGTGGTGTTCGCGAGCCTCGGCCTCGGCCTCGCCCTGCCCTTCCTGGCGTTGACCCTGTGGCCGGCGGCGCTCCGCGCCCTGCCCCGCCCGGGCGCCTGGATGGACGTGCTGAAGCAGGCGCTGGCCTTCCCGATCTACGCCACGGTCGCTTGGCTGGTCTGGGTGCTGGCCCAGCAGGTCGGGCCGCAGGGCCTGCTCGCCGCGCTGCTCGGACTGGTGCTGCTCGGCTTCTCCGCCTGGGCGTGGGAACTCGGCCGCGACGCGCGCCCGGTGCGGGCGCAGCTCGCCCGCGGCCTCGCGGTGCTCGCCGTCGTCGGCGTGGCGGCGCTCGCCCTCACCCTCGACCGCGACCGGATCGCGCCGGGCGCCCAGGCCAGGGCCGAGGGCGTCGAGCCGTTCACGCAGGCGCGCCTCGACGCGCTGCTGGCCGGCGGCCGGCCGGTCTTCGTCAACATGACCGCGGCGTGGTGCATCACCTGCCAGGTCAACGAGCGCACCTCGCTCGGGACGGCGGCGGTCGGCGCGGCGATGCGCGCCCGCGACGTCACCTACCTCAAGGGCGACTGGACCAACCAGAATCCGGAGATCACCCGCCTGCTCGAGCGACACGGCCGCAGCGGCGTGCCGCTCTACCTGCTCTACGCAGGGCCAGGCGAGCCGACGGTGCTGCCGCAGATCCTCACCGAGGGCACGGTGCTGAGCGCGCTGGACGCCGTGACGGCGACGGGCCGCAGCGCGGGGCTCGCGGGCGCGGGAACGAAGGTGCCCTAATCCTCGCCCGAAAACGTCTCGTCGAAGGCGTAGCCCGAACCGCGGACGGTGCGGATCGGGTCGGTCTCGCCGGTGCGGTTCAGGGCCTTGCGCAGGCGGCCGACATGCACGTCGACGGTGCGTTCGTCGATGTAGACGTCGTGGCCCCAGACGCCGTCGAGGAGCTGCTCGCGGGAATAGACCCGGCCGGGGCTCTGCATCAGGAATTCGAGCAGCTTGAACTCGGTCGGCCCGAGGTGGATCTCGCTGCCCGCCCGGCGCAGGCGGTGGCTGTCGCGGTCGAGCTCGATGTCGCCGGCCTCCAGGAGGTTCGCGACATGGGTCGGCTTGGCCCGGCGCAGCAGCGCGCGGACCCGGGCCAGGAGCTCCGGCACGGAGAACGGTTTGACGATGTAGTCGTCGGCCCCGGTCCCGAGGCCGCGGATGCGGTCGCCCTCCTCGCCGCGCGCCGTCAGCATGATGACCGGCAGGGACGCCGTCTCGCGCCGCGCCCGCACCCGGCGGCACAGCTCGATCCCCGAGAGGCCGGGCAGCATCCAGTCGAGCAGGATCAGGTCCGGCACCTGCTCCTGCAGGCGCAGCTCGGCCTCGTCGCCGCGGGCTGCGGAATCGACCTCGAAGCCCTCGGCTTCGAGGTTGTAGCGCAGGAGGGTGGTGAGCGCCTCCTCGTCCTCGACGATCAGGATCCGCGTACGCATGCAGGGCACTCCCGGGCGGGCCGCCCGACTTCCTTGGCCGCCGTGAGACGCCGACAGGCGTCTCAGGCGCCGGGCGTCACCGTCGCGTAGTTCGACGCGTCGTTCTTCGGGCGGTCGCCGGCGAGGTTCTCGCCGGTGGCGAGATAATGGATCGTCTCGGCGATGTTGGTGGTGTGGTCGCCGATGCGCTCGACGTTCTTGGCGCAGAACAGCAGGTGCGTGCAGAACGAGATGTTGCGCGGATCTTCCATCATGTACGTCAACAACTCGCGGAACAGCGAGTTGTAGAGCGCGTCGATCTCGCCGTCCCGCTCCCAGACGTTGTGCGCCGCCGAGACGTCGCGGCTGGCATAGGCGTCGAGCACGTCCTTGAGCTGCTCCTGCACCAGGTCGCTCATGTGCTGCACGCCGAGCACGATCTTCTGCGCCTGGGCCTGGTCGCTGATCGCGACGACGCGCTTGGCGATGTTCTTGGCGAGGTCGCCGATGCGCTCGAGGTCGCCCGAGACGCGGATCGCCGAGATCGTCTCGCGCAGGTCGATCGCCATCGGCTGGCGCCGGGCGATGAGCAGCACCGAGCGCTCCTCGATCTCGCGCTGGAGGGTGTCGAGGCGCTTGTCGGCGAGGATCACCGCCTGGGCGAGCTGGGTGTCGCGGCGAACGAGGGCGTCGGTCGCCTCGGTCATCATCTTCTCGGCGACGCCGCCCATCTCGGAGATCGAGCGGCGCAGGTCCTCGAGGTCGGTGTCGTAGGACGTGACGATGTGGCCGGGCATGGGCTTGGTCCTCGATCGATCCGTATGCGGCTCAGCCGAAGCGGCCGGTGATGTAGTCCTGGGTCTGACGCACGGTCGGGTTCATGAAGATGCGGTTGGTCGGACCGACCTCGATGACTTCGCCGAGATACATGAAGGCGGTGAACTGCGAGATGCGCGCGGCCTGCTGCATGTTGTGGGTCACGATGACGATCGTGAACTCGCTGCGCAGCTGCTCGATCAGCTCCTCGATGCGCCCGGTCGAGATCGGGTCGAGGGCCGAGGTCGGCTCGTCGAACAGGATCACCTCGGGGCTCTGGGCCACCGTGCGGGCGATGCACAGGCGCTGCTGCTGGCCGCCGGAGAGGCCCATGCCGGACTGCTTGAGCTTGTCCTTCACCTCGTCCCACAGGGCGGCCTTGCGCAGGGCCGACTCGACGCGGCCGTCGAGCTCGGATTTCGGCAGCTTCTCGTAGAGGCGCAGGCCGAAGGCGACGTTGTCGTAGATCGACATCGGGAACGGCGTCGGCTTCTGGAACACCATGCCGATGCGCGAGCGCAGCTCGTTCAGGTCGACGTTGGCGTCGAGCACGTTCTGGCCGTCGAGCAGCACCTGACCCTCGGCGCGCTGCTCCGGGTAGAGGCTGTAGATCCGGTTGAAGGTGCGCAGAAGGGTCGACTTCCCGCAGCCGGACGGGCCGATCAGGGCGGTGACCTGGCGGTCGTGGAAGTCGAGGTTGATGTTCTTCAGGCTGTGGAACTGCCCGTAATAGAAGTTCAGCTCCCTGGCGGCGATGCGGATGGGCGCGTGCTCGTCGGCCGGGTTCCGGCCGTCGAACTGGGAAGCGCTGATCGCGGGGGCGGCGTTCATCGTCGTGTTCCTCGTGGGTGCCGGCGGCGGGTTCAGGGTCCCCATGGACATCAGCGCGCGGTCTGCGGCTTGATGACGAAGCGGGCGACGACCGAGAGCAGCAGGATCGTCATGGTGATCAGGAGCGCGCCGGCCCAGGCGAGCTGCTGCCAGTTCGGATAGGGCGAGAGCGCGAACTGGTAGATCATCACCGGCAGGTTCGCGACGCCGCCCATCAGGTCGCGGCTGAACCAAGAGTTGTTGTTGAGCGCCGTGAACAGCAGCGGCGCGGTCTCGCCGGCGATGCGGGCGAGCGCCAGGATGATGCCGGTAACGATGCCGGCCGACGCCGCCCGCCACGTCACGCTGCGGATCACCGTCGACATCGGGGCGCCGAGCGCGACGCCGGCCTCGCGCAGCGTCCCGGGGACGAGGCGCAACATGTCCTCGGTGGTGCGCACGATCACCGGCGTCGCGATGATCGCCAGCGCCACGCCGCCGGCCCAGCCCGAATAGCTCCCCATCGGCCGCACCATCAGGGTGTAGACGAACAGGCCGATCAGGATCGAGGGCGCGGAGAGCAGGATGTCGTTGAGGAAGCGGATCACCTCGGCGAGCTTCGAGCCGCGGCCGTACTCGGCGAGGTAGGTGCCGGCCATCAGGCCGATCGGCGTGGCGACGAGGATGCCGATGCCGGTGAGCACCAGGCTGCCGAGGATGGCGTTGGCGATGCCGCCGCCTTCCGAGCCCGGGCCGGGCGTCGGCTGGGTGAACAGCAGCGGCGAGAACCCGCGCGCGCCCTCGATGATCAGCATCAGGAGGATCGAGCCGAGGACGACAGCGCCGAGCACGGTGGCAAGGAGGCAGGCGAGGCGCAGGGTGCGGTCGGCGACCCGGCGGCTGCCGCGGATGCGGGTCGGCTTGAGGGCCGGCGCGGGACGGATCGTGTTGTTGGCGTCCACGACGGGCTCCCTCAGGCGACCTTGACGCGGCGCGTCAGGAAGCGGGCGATGATCAGGACGACGAAGGTGATCGCGAACAGGATGCAGCCCAAAGCCATCAGCGAGTTCAGCTGCAGGCCGTCGGCCTCGTTGAACTCGTTGGCGATCCGCGAAGCGATGGTCGAGCCGGGGTCGAACACCGAGGCCGAGAGCCGGTTGGCGTTGCCGACCACGAAGGTCACCGCCATGGTCTCGCCGAGGGCGCGGCCGAGGCCGAGCATGATCGCGCCGATGATGGAGACGGAGGCCTGCGGCAGCAGGACGTGGCGGACCACCTCCCAGGTGGTGCAGCCGATGCCGTAGGCGCTCTCGCGCAGGATCGTCGGGATCTGGTCGAGCATGTCGCGGGCGATCGAGGCCACGAACGGCACGATCATGATCGCCAGGATGATGCCGGCGGTGAGCACGCCGACGCCCGAGGGCACGCGGGCGTAGAGCAGCGTCCCGACGATCGGCAGGCTCTCGACGACGTTCGAGACCGGCATCTGCACGAAGCGGGCGAAGAATGGGGCGAAGATGAACAGGCCCCACATGCCGTAGATGATGCTCGGCACCGCGGCGAGCAGCTCGATCGTCATGCCGACGGGCTTGCGCGCCCAGCCGGGGCAGAGCTGCGTCAGGTAGATCGCGATGCCGAGCGAGATCGGCACGCCGATCACCAGGGCCAGCAGCGCCGAGGCGAGGGTTCCGGTGACGGCGACGAGGGCGCCGTACTGCTCCGTGCCGATGTTCCAGGCGCTGGAGGTGAGGAAGCCGAAGCCGAACTCGCGGAAGGCGGGCCAGCCGCCGTAGAGGATCGACCCGAGGATGCCGGCGAGCACCACCAGCACCAGCAGGGCCGAACCGTAGGAGGCGGCGCGGAACAGGGCGTCGAGGCCCTTGCTCGGCCCCTTTCGCGAGCGCGTGCTCGTGCCGGAGCGCGTCAGGGCGATCTGTTCGGTCAAGGCGGTCATCCGCGGTTCTTTTCACCGTCTGGGGTGGTAGCGCGCCGTGCGGCCGGGCGCGAGGGCGAGACCGGATGCGAGTGAGACCGGATGGGAGTGAGACCGGATGGGAGGAAGCCGGTCCGCTCGGGGGTCGGGGGGCCCCCCCGACGAGTCGACGATCGAGGCGCGCGGTGGAGTCCGCCCCGCGCCGTCGGCCTCACATGCCGAGGACGGGCTTCCCGTCCTTGCCCTTCACCTGCTTCCACTCCTCGTGGATCAGGCCGACGACGGCGTCCGGCAGCGGAACGTAGTCGAGGTCGGAGGCGAGCTTGTCGCCGTTCTTGTAGGCCCAGTCGAAGAACTTCAGCACGTCGGCGGACTTCGCCGGGTCGGCGGCCTCCTTGTGGACGAGGATGAAGGTCGCGGCCGTGATCGGCCACGCATCCTCGCCCGCCTGGTCGGTGAGCGTGATGCCGAAGCCGGGCTGGCTCTTCCAGTCGGCGCTGGCGGCGGCGGCCTGGAACGCCTTGTCGTCCGGCTGCGGGAACTTGCCGGCCTTGTTGCGGATCAGCGCGTAGCTGAGCTTGTTCTGCTTGGCGTAGGCCGACTCGACGTAGCCGATGGCGTTCGGGACCTGCTTGACGGTGGCGGTGACGCCCTCGTTGCCCTTGCCGCCCTGGCCGGCGGGCCAGCTCACGGTGGTGGCGGCGCCGAACTCCTTCTTCCAGCCCTCCGAGACCTGGCTGAGGTAGGTGGTGAAGATGTTCGTCGTGCCCGACGCGTCCGAGCGGTAGACCGGGGTGATGTTGGCGTCGGGCAGCTTCAGCCCGTCGTTCAGCGCGGCGATCTTCGGGTCGGACCACTTGGTGATCTTGTTGGCGTAGATGTCGGCGATCACGTCGCCGGTGAGCTTGAGCTTGCCCGGCTCGATGCCGGGGATGTTCACGACGGCGACGACACCGCCCATCACGGTCGGGAACTGGACGAGGCCGTCCTTCTCCAGGGCCGGACCTTTCAGCGGCGCGTCGGTGGCGCCGAAGTCGACCGTCTTGGCCTGGATCTGCTTGATGCCGCCGCCCGAGCCGATCGACTGGTAGTTCAGGCCGGTGCCGGTGTCCTTGCGGTAGGCTTCCGCCCACTTGGAATAGACCGGGAACGGGAAGGTCGCACCGGCGCCGGTGATGTCGGCGGCGAGCGCCGGGAAGGCGAGCTGGGCCGTCGCGAGGCCGAGGGCGAGCGCGTAGGTGAAGGGTTTCACATCGATCTCCGTCATCCGTCGAGCGCGTCCGAGGGGCGCGGATCCGCAGGTGCGGAATCGCGCCGGCCGTCCGGCAGTCCGGCGGCCGCAGCCGCCTGGCTCGACACCGCCGCGGTTAGGACACGCAGATGACAGCCGCATGACATGGGCGGCTTCGGCGCCGCGGCGACCGGGATCGCCGCGAAATCAGCTTGGGATCTGTTCGGGATCGCTTGGCGATGGCACGCTTTGCCGGGTTCGCGCGTTCTCCGTTCGATCCGGGCTCGGTCGTCGGCATTCCGCCGCGGCTCGCCCGGTCGGAAAGACGTTCCCGTGCCCCACGATTCGCCTGCGGCGCCGACGCGTGCGCCGCGTCCCGACGACGGCGCCTTCCAGGCCCTCCACGCCGAGCGCGAGGCCTTGGAGCGCGACTTGGCCCTGGCGAAGGCGCGGCAGAACTTCAGCACCGAGCCCGGCGAGGCCGAGCGCGCCCGAGCCGACGAGGCTTCGATGCTGATGAGCCTGGACCGCTTGCTGACGCGCATCCGCGCCGCCGAGTATCAGCGGCGCCCGGGCGCCAAGCGCTGGTAGATGGCTTGAGGCGTCCTTACGGCTCGCTGCGATGAGCCAGAAAGGTTGCGTCGGATCGCCTTGCGGCCCGGACTTTGCCCCCTGCCCGCTTCAGGCGCTGCGGCGCAGGTCGCGTTCTTTCTGGCGCAGGCGCAGCAGCAGGTCGACCTGGGAGTCCGGAATCGGCTGCTTGTCGACGCTGCCCTCATAGACGGTGCGTAGGGTCTGCCCGAGATGATGGGTGTCGACGCTGGCAGCGCCGCGATGCGACGCGAGGCCCTCGCGCGACGGGAGGACTTCGAACTTGGCTGCGGCCTGATGCATGGTCCCCCCCGAAGTAGGACGTTGCCGGCGTACGCGAATCGCTGTCGCCACCGGATCGCATCAGTGTCGGTCCCGATGGTTAAGAAGGTGTTAACCTTAACCGACGGTTTGCGGGGATCGTCGGAGCGTCCCCCTAGACGGCCGCGCCTTCGAGCAGGCGGGCCGCCGCGGCGCGGGCCTCGTCGGTGACGGTGGCACCCGCGAGCATGCGGGCGATCTCCTCGCGCCGCGCGGCGACGGGGAGCGAGGCGACGCGGGTGGCGACGCGGCCGGCGCCCTTCACCGCATCCTTGGCGATGAGGAAGTGCGTGACGGCGCGCGCCGCGACCTGGGGCGCGTGGGTCACCGCCACGACCTGCACGTCCCGCGACAGGCGCGAGAGCCGCGCGCCGATCGCGTCCGCCACCGCGCCGCCGACGCCGGTGTCGATCTCGTCGAAGATCAGCGTCGGCGCCGAACCCTTGTCGGCGAGCACCACCTTCAGGGCGAGCATGAAGCGGGACAGCTCGCCGCCCGAGGCCACCTTCATCATCGGGCCGGCCTTGGTGCCGGGGTTGGTCTGCGCCCAGAACGCGACGCGGTCGATCCCGGCGGGGTCGCGCGATTCGGGATCGGTGACGATCTCGGTGATGAAGCGCGCGCGCTCGAGCTTGAGCGGCGGCAGCTCGGCCTGCACCGCCGCGTCAAGCGCCTTGGCCGCCCGGCGGCGCCCGGCGCTGAGCTTTTCCGAGGCCTTGGCGTAGGCCGATTCGGCCGTGGCCAGCGTCGCCTCGAGACCGGCCAACGCCTCTTCGCCGGCATCGATCGCCGCCACGTCCGCCTCGTAGCGCTCACGCAGGGCCGCGAGGTCGTCCGCGGCGACGTCGTACTTGCGGGAGGCCGCGCGCAGGGCGAACAGGCGCTCCTCGACCCGCTCCAGCTCGCGCGGATCGAACTCGGCCTCGGACACCGCGGCGTCGAGGACGGCGCGGGCTTCGTCGAGGGCGACGAGGGCGGCGTCCAGCGCCGCGACGCAGGGCTCGACCAGCGCCGGCAGCTGCGCGGCGCGGCGCTCGAGCTTGCGGATGGCAGAGGAGAGCTGTGGCACGCTCGAATGCGAGCCGCCGACGGCGGCCAAAGCGTCGTTCAGCTCGCGCGCGACCTTCTCGCTCTGCTGCATCACCGTGCGGCGCTCGGCCAGCGTCGCCTCCTCGCCTGGCTTCGGATCGAGGGCCGCCAGCTCCTCGACCGCATGGCGTAGGAAGTCGGCTTCGCGGCGAGCGGTCTCGACCCGGGCGCGGTGCTCGGCGAGCGTCGTGCGGGCGGTCTTCACCGTCTTGGCCGCCTTCGCCACCGCGTCGAGCGGGCCGCTCAGGCCTCCGAAGGCGTCGAGGATGGCGCGGTGGGTGGTGACGTCGGCGAGCGCCCGGTCGTCATGCTGGCCATGGATCTCGACCAGGGCCGCGCCGATCGCGCGCAGGACCTGCACGCCGACGGGCTGGTCGTTGACGAAGGCACGGGTGCGCCCGTCGGCCATCTGCGTGCGCCGCAGGATCAGGTCGCCCTCGGTGTCGATCTCGGATTCCGCGGCGATCCGCCGGGCTGGGTGGTCGAGGCCGACGTCGAACACCGCGGTGATGCCGCCCTGCGCCTCGCCGTGGCGCACGAGGGAGCCGTCGCCGCGCCCGCCCAGCGCCAGGCTGAACGCGTCGAGAAGGATCGACTTGCCCGCGCCGGTCTCGCCGGTGAGCACGCTGAGCCCGCTGGCGAAGTTCAGGTCGAGCTTGTCGATCAGGACGATGTCGCGGATCGCGAGCTGCACCAGCATGCCGCGCCTTCGTGCCTCCGGCTCCCCGTCCGTCGATCCGGACGGGTGCCCTAAACTTTACGGGAAATACGAAGCCGTCATGTAGGCCGATGCCGGGCCGATCGCACCCCCGAAATGCGAAACGGGCGGAGCCGAAGCCCCGCCCGCGCTTTCGCGTCCCGTCGTGATGCGCGGGCGGCCTACTGGGCGGCCGCGGTCCGGCCCATCACCGAGGTGTAGATCTTGCTGAGGAACGAGCCCTTCTCCTCGCGCGGCTCGAGGCCGCCGTTCTGCAGGAGGGCGTGCGCGTCCTTGTACCAGGGGCTATCGGGGAAGTTGTGCCCGAGCACGGCGGCCGAGTTCTGCGCCTCGGCGACGATGCCGAGCGCCATGTACGCCTCGGTCAGCCGCTCCAGCGCCTCCTCGGCGTGGCGGGTCGTCTGATACTTGCTGACCACGTCGCGGAAGCGGTTGATCGCGGCGGGGAAGTTGCGGCGCTCGAGGTAGTAGCGCCCGACTTCCATCTCCTTGCCGGCGAGCTGGTCGCGGGTGATCTGGATCTTGGCCTTGGCGTCGGTGGAGTATTCCGAGGTCGGATACTTCTGGACGAGCTCCTGCAGCGCGACGAGCGCCTTCTCGGACCGGTCCTGGTCGCGGGTGACGTCGGGGATCTGCTTGTACTGCGACATCGCCATCAAGTACTGGGCGTAGGCCGCGTCCTTGCTCGCCGGATGCCGCTGCAGGTAGCGCTTCGAGGCGGTGATCGCGTCGTCGTACTTCTGGCCCTCGTAGTTCGCGTAGGCCGTCATCAGCAGCGCGCGGCGCGACCAGTCGGAATAGGCGTACTGCTTGTCGAGGGAATCGAACTTCTTGACCGCGCCCTCGTAGTCGCTGTCCTCGATCTTCGCCAAGCCCTCGCTGTAGAGCTTGTCGGCCGGCGTATCCTGCACGACCTCGGGCTTGTACTTCTCGGCGAACAGGTTGGTCGGGTCGAGGGCGTCGCAACCGCCGAGACCGAGGCCGAAGGCGGTGATGAGCACGGCCGCCGCCGCTCCGCGGGTCCGAAGGGTCACAGGCATTGGCGGTTCTTCCCCCGAACGGGCGCGTCCTCGCTTCGGAGCGCCGTTGAGCCATCATGGGTTCATGTCGGCGCCGGCACTCTACCGGGTCCGGGCGGCCACCGCATCCCGGACTGCCGCGCACTTCACGGACGATTCACCGTGGCGGCAGATTCGGGCATGAAAGCGGCGGTTCCGCGCCCGCGCGGATCGGCGGGCGGCTGTGTCTTGCAGGCCACATCGCCCGGAGGCGGCAGGCCGGAAGGGTCTCTCAGAGGTCGCCGGCGAAGGCGGCGATGCCGAGCCCGGCGCCGAATTCGGCGAGCGCGGTCTCGCGGCGGGTCCCCTGCGCCTCGACGATCGCGTAGTTCGCGCGGTCGGCGAAGAGGGCTTCGAGGATGCCGACGTTCATGCGGTGGCCGCCGCAATAGGAGCGGTAGGCCCCCTGGAGCGGCAGCCCGGCGAGCGCCAGGTCGCCGACGGCGTCGAGGAACTTGTGACGGACGAACTCGTCGGCGAAGCGCAGGCCCTCGGGGTTGACCACGTCGGTCTCGCCGACGGCGACGGTGTTCTCGAGGGACGCGCCGAGGGCGAAGCCCGCCTTCCAGTAGCGCTCAACGTCCTTCATCATGCCGAAGGTGCGGGCGGGCGCGATCTCGCGGCGGTAGGCGGCGGCGGTGAGGTCCATCGCCTTGCGCGAGCGGCCGATCACCGGGCTTTCGAAATCGATCTCGACGTCGAGGCGGAAGCCCCGGTCGATCGGGCGGAGCTCGGCGAAGGCGGCGCCGGCCTCGATGCGGACGTGGCGGAGGACCTTGATCCAGCGGCGGGCGGTACCGGTCTGGGCGATGCCGACGGCGTCGATCGCCTTGACGAAAGGAAGCGCGCTGCCGTCGAGGATCGGCATCTCGGGCCCGTCGATCTCGACGAGCGCGTTGTCGACGCCCAATCCGTAGAAGGCGGACATCAGGTGCTCGATCGTGGCGACCGCCCCGGAATCGACGTCGCCGATCACGGTGCAGAGCTCGGTCGCGGAGACGCAGGCGTGGTGGGCCTTGATGAGTCGGTCGTTGCCGGAGGCCATTCCGGTGCGGAGGAAAGCGATACCGTGGTTCGCGGAAGCCGGGCGCAGCGTGATCGCAACCGGGTTTCCGGAATGGACGCCGATGCCGCTCAGCACGGCCGCGCCCTTGAGTGTTATTTGTTGGTTCGTCCGCATTCCTTAGCCCTCGGCCGCGATCCGGCCACGCCACCGCGCGTATCGCGTTGTGACGACGCCTTCCGATCCGTCCGCTGCTTGAAGCCCCTGCGTGCGGCGTCGGTCCGAAAACCGCGCCGCTATTCATTCGTTCGAGATTTTTATAGCTGCGGCGCACAGCCCGGCCAAATCACGCTTTCTTACGCTGTGTTACAGACACGCTCGCGCCGCGATCTCCGGAATATCGTTCTGGTTCAACGTGTTAAGGAATGGTTAACACGCCTACAACCAAGCGCTCGCGCTGTGTCCTGCGCGCACCACGCCCCCCGCCCGAACGCCGGGACGGGGCCGCGTCGAGCGGTTTTGCGACGAAAATCACCGGCGGCGCCCGGGAAATAGGCCCCTCCATGTTGCAACGCAAAACGCCCCGGCACGGGTGCCGGGGCGGAAATCGCGTCGCGCGATGAAGTCCGCGGGCGTTGGCCCGCGGGGCTTCGGGGATCGCCGGATCAGTTGGCCTGGCGGCGCAGGAAGGCCGGGATCTCGAGCTGGTCGTCGTCCATCATCCGCGGCTGGGGTGCCATGCGGCCCTGCGCGTCGAGGTTGCCCTGCGCCGGGCGGTAGGTCGGGGCGACCGGAGCCTGGACCCGCGGGGCCGGCGGCATCGGAGCCTGGACCTGCGGCTGGGCGCGGGGCGCGGGCGCCGGCTCGGCTTCCTCGCGGCGGCCGCCGAAGCCGACGGTCGCGAGGCGGCGGAGCAGGCTGGTGCGCTTGGTGTCGCCGTGGTTCTCGACATGCTCTCCGCGGCTTGCCGCGATCTGGGTCTGGGCGATCGGCGGCAGCTCGTGGATCTGCGGCATCCGCGGGGCGCGGGCGAGCGGGGCGGC
>NZ_VRUT01000063.1:0-26386 GCF_008039465.1 Methylobacterium sp. WL120
GCCCGGCGCAGGGTCGTCGTCCGGGCGACGACGAGGCGGTGGCCGAGGGCCGACAGCGCGTCGCCCTTGCGGCTTGCGTGGTTGGCGAGCGCCTGGCGCGGCCGGTGGTCGATCGCCGAAAGCCGAGCCCGCGCGCGTTCCAAGACCAGTTCCGGCGGGTGCCGCGCGAGCCGGTCGAGCACGCGCGAGAACCGCTCGCGGAAGGCGCGCGCGTTGCCCGCCAGCGCCGGCGCGAGCCGGGCCTCGGCGAGGTCGAGGCGCTGGCGCTTGCCCGCGAGGAACGCGTCGGCATCGGGCATCGCCCGCAGGGCCGAGCGGAAATCCGCAGCCAGCCGGTCGAGCTTGCGCTCCACCGCCCCGCGGCGGCGGCGGGTCAGGTCGTCCAGCGCCACCGCGAGGTCGGCCCGCACCGGCACGGCCATCTCGGCGGCGCCCGTCGGCGTCGGCGCGCGCCGGTCGGAGACGAAGTCGATCAGCGTGGTGTCGGTCTCGTGCCCGACCGCCGAGATCAGCGGGATCCGGCTCTCGAAGGCGGCGCGCACCACCGCCTCCTCGTTGAACGCCCACAGGTCCTCGATCGAGCCGCCGCCGCGGGCGACGATCAGCACGTCCGGGCGCGGGATCGGGCCGCCGGGGGGAAGCGCGTTGAAGCCGCGGATCGCGGCGGCGATCTCGTCGGCCGCCCCGTCGCCCTGCACGCGCACCGGCCAGACCAGGACGGGCCGCGGGAACCGGTCCTCGAGCCGGTGCAGGATGTCGCGGATCACCGCGCCGGTGGGGGAGGTCACCACCCCGACGACCTGCGGCAGGAACGGGATCGCCCGCTTGTGCTCGGCGGCGAACAGCCCCTCGGCCGCGAGCGCGCGCTTGCGCTCCTCCAGCAGCGCCATCCAGGCGCCGACGCCGGCCGGCTCCAGGCTCTCGATGACGATCTGGTACGAGGACTTGCCGGGGAAGGTCGTGATCTTGCCCGTGGCGACGACCTCGAGCCCCTCCTGCGGCTTCTGCCGCAAGCGGTTGAAGGTGCCCTTCCAGACCACGGCGTCGATGCGGGCGTTGCCGTCCTTGAGCGAGAAGTAGGCGTGGCCCGAGCCGTGCTGCCCGCGGAACCCCGAGATCTCGCCGCGCAGCCGCACGTGCCCGAACGCGTCCTCCAGCGTGCGCTTCAACGCCGAGGCGAGGTCGCCCACCGACCATTCCGGCTGGTTGGCGACGAGCACCGCCGAGGACGGCACGTCGGCGGCCGGCGACGACCTGCGGGGGGCGGGGGGCGGGACCAGGGGCATGGCCGAAGTGCTATGCGGACGCGGCGGCAAGGTCAAAGCCCGCCGCAGGACGGTGGATCCGGTGCACGACGCGCACCTTCGTGCGATAGGACCCTTTCCCCGGTCCCGGATTTCGGGAACACCCTGGTCCCATGAACATCCTCCTCGTCGGCAACGGCGGCCGCGAACACGCCCTCGCCTACGCCCTTGCGAAAAGCCCGCTCTGCACCCGCCTGTTCACGGCGCCGGGGAACCCCGGCACCGCCCGGCACGGCGAGAACCGGCCGGAGCTGGACGTCGCCGACCACGGCGCGGTCCGCGCCTTCTGCGAAGCCGAGCGCGTCGGCCTCGTCGTGATCGGGCCGGAGGCGCCGCTGGTCGCCGGCCTCGTCGACGACCTGACCCGGGCCGGCATCCGCGCCTTCGGGCCGACCCGGGCCGCCGCGCAGCTCGAGGGCTCGAAGGGCTTCACCAAGGCGCTGTGCACCGAGCGCGGCATCCCGACGGCCGGCTACGGCCGCTTCGCCGCCCTCGACCCGGCGCTCGCCCACGTGCGCGCCAAGGGCGCCCCGATCGTGGTGAAGGCCGACGGCCTGGCCGCCGGCAAGGGCGTCACCGTCGCCGAGACGGTGGAGCAGGCCGAGGGCGCGCTGCGGGCGCTGTTCGCCGATGCGGGCGCGGAGGTGGTGATCGAGGAGTGCCTGTTCGGCGAGGAGGCGAGCTTCTTCGCCCTGTGCGACGGCACCCGGGCGATCGCCATGGGCACCGCGCAGGACCACAAGCGCGTCTTCGACGGCGACCGCGGCCCCAACACCGGCGGCATGGGCGCCTACTCGCCGGCCGGCATCGTCACGCCCGCGATCGAGCGGACCGTGATGGAGACGATCATCCAGCCGACGCTCGACGGCATGCGCGCGCGCGGCACGCCGTTCACCGGCATCCTCTATGCCGGCCTGATGCTGACCGCGGACGGGCCGAAGCTGATCGAGTACAACACCCGCTTCGGCGACCCCGAGGCGCAGGTGCTGTTGCCGCGCCTCGCCTCCGACCTCGTCCCCGCTTTGCTCTCGGCCTGCGACGGCGACCTCGCCGGCGTCAGCCTGGAGTTCGACGCCTCGCGCGCCGCGCTCACCGTGGTGATGGCGGCGGCCGGCTATCCCGGCACGGTGGTGCGCGGCTCGACCATCCGCGGCATCGCCGACGCCGAGCGCGACGGCGCCCTGGTGTTCCAGGCCGGCACCCGCGCCGAGGGCGAAACCATCCTGGCCGACGGCGGCCGCGTGCTCGCGGTCACCGCGCTCGGCGACAGCGTGCTGGAGGCGCAGGCCCGCGCCTACGCGGCCGTGGCCCGCATCGACTGGCCGGAAGGGTTCTGCCGCCGCGACATCGGCCAGCGCGCCGTCGCCCGCGAAGTCGCCGGCCACGGCATCTAATTTTTTGCGATTGGGCGACGCGGGCGTGTCCCGCGCCGCGCCCAGTCCGGACGCCACCTGCGGGACACCCGGTCCGGCAGGTCCGAAAAATCAGCGGCCGAGGGCGTAGAGGGCGATCGCGGCGGCGTTCGAGACGTTGAGGCTGCGGATCTCGCCGGTGAACGGGATCTTGGCGAGCACGTCGCAGCAGGCGCGGGTGCGCTCGCGCAGGCCCTTGCCCTCGGCGCCGAGGACGATGACCGCGGGCCGCGTCGGCGTAAGCGTGTCGAGGCCGGTCTCGGCGTCGGAATCGAGGCCGATGCGGGTGAACCCCTGCTCGCCGAGGGTGATCAGCGCCTCGGCCAAATTGCGGACCACCAGGAACGGCACGTGCTCGAGGCCGCCCGAGGCGGATTTCGCCAGCACGCCGGTGGCGCCCGGCGCGTGGCGCGCCGTGGTGACGATGCCGGTGACGCCGAAGGCCGCGGCGGTGCGCACGATGGCGCCGACGTTGTGCGGATCGGTGATCTGGTCGAGGGCCAGCAGCAGCGCGTCGGCCGGCAGCGCGTCGAGGCCGGGCGAGGCGAGGGGGTCGGCCTCGAGGTAGAGGCCCTGATGCACCGCATCCGCCCCGAGCAGCCGGTTGATGTCGGCCGGCCGCACCAGCTCGGGCTCGATCCGCAGGGTGCCGAGTTCCTCGACGAGGCGCGCGGCGCCGTTCTCGGTGGCGAGCAGCCGGTGCAGCTTCCGCTCGGCGTTGCCCATCGCCTGCACCACCGGGTGGAAGCCGTAGAGCACGGCGGCCCCCTCGTGCGCCGGCTGCGGCCCGGCCGGCCGCGGCCGCTGGCCGTAGGCCGGCTTGCCGAAGCCGGGTTTGCCGAAGGCCGGCCTTCCAAAGCCGGGCTTGCCGTAACCAGGCTTGCCATCACCAGGCTTGCCGTAGCTCGGCTTCCCATACCCTGGCTTGCCGAAGCTGGACTTGCCATAGCCCGACTTGCCGTGATCAGCTTGGCCGAAGCCGGGCTTGCGCACCTCGGACCCGGCCGGCCGGCCGCCGTCCTCGCCGCCGTCGTCGCTCTCGCTCGCCATCCGCTCAAACCATTCCAGAACCGTGCTGCGCGCGACCGCGCAGGCAGACCAGCGCCCCGCCAAGGCGCGCGAAGCGGCAGCGTTAGCACGCCCGGGACGAAGTTGCCGCACCCGCCCGGCGGCGCGGTCCCACCCCATCCGCGACAAACCGGCCCGCCACCGCCTCACAAGCCACGATCCGCCCGTTGCCCTCCGCCCGCGGTCCGACTATAGAAACCTCGGCCCAGCGCCAGCGCCCTTCGTCTATCGGTTAGGATGTCAGCCTTTCACGCTGAAGAGGCGGGTTCGACTCCCGCAGGGCGCGCCAACGCATCCAAGCGTTGCGCTGATTCTTGCGCCTGTCGCATGAGAGACTTCTCATCGGGCGTCTTCCGGCCTCGCTGAGGGCGTTGCGCCCAACATGGCATCTCCCGCCACGATCCGGATCATCGAACGCTTCCGCGTCGAGCCCGCCGCCGTTCGGTCTGACCGCTTCGACAGACTGCATTGAATCGTCCGTACAGCGCTCTCGAATGCAGCGCCGGACATGATCCTGGGTCTGCACGACCGCGTGGCCGAGGTTCGACTTCCGCGCTCGCTGTTCGATGCGTGGCGCGCGATCCGAAAGCACCGGGGGTTGCTTCGGTGTCGGCTCGACGCCGAGCAGCGGTCCAATAGGATTTCAAAACCCTGCGGTCCTGATGCCTGAGTGCTCTGGCTGCCACACTGGGGATCGACGTTCGTCGACACGGACACGCTGCCACACTTTGTCCCTGACAGTCGCACAAGCCTCGGCTCCTCATTCGGGGCAGGCGAGGGCGTGATGGCGATGAACGAACAAGCGGATGCCGGGGTCGTCGTGCCGTTTCCTGCGCGGATCTCCGCTGCGGTCGCGGATGCGGACACCGCCTCCATCATCGCCGTGCTGCAGGACCAGCTCGACCTGGCGCGCGAAGGCAAGCTGCGCTCGGTCGCCGTCGTGTCCGTGTCCGCGGATGGCGAGGCGGTCGGCACGCAGTGGTCGTGCAAGGGGGCCGACATCACCGGCCTGATCGGCAAGTTGACCGTCCTGACGCACGATTTGATGGCAGCGCGGAAGTAGAGGCCGCCCGGTCTTCACGCCGGACCGTGAAAGCCGGGGCGTTCGGTATCGAACCGGCTTAGGTCCCGGTCGGCTCCGGCAGCTTCGGAGGGGGTGGTTCGGCGATGTCGCGATACCAGCGCCAGCGGGCTTTGCTGACGCGTCGTCGCTGGCCGGTCGCGTCGACGAAGTAGCCCGCGACGACCGCGTCGGGATCGGCGTTCACCAAGAGGCAGTAGGTGCGGGCCATCTGGATCGCGTTGATCTGGTCGAGCAGCGTTTTCCGGGTCACGACCCCTCACAATCGAAAAAGACACGCCCCCGCCATACTGGGCTAAGTTTTCGTCAACCAACCGCCTCTATTGCCTGCGAGGCAGGGTTCATCGGGCGACGCGGCGGATTTCAGTGCCGCGCCGGTCCTGTCCCGTGATCCTCCCTTCATCCATCGCTATGTCTCGGATCACGGCCATGGGGCCGCCGGCCGAGCGCGACAGTCAGGATTGGCGTCCGTGAACTTCACCGTCACCGCTCGCATCTCGGCACAACGGTTCTCGCACCACTACACTTCAATGCTGGACGCCCTGGAGCAAGGCCTCTCGCTGCAGGCCTCCGGTCTATCCGATGTCCGGATCGTCGACGCCAACGGTCAGGCGCGCACGCCGGCCGCGATCTATCAGCTGCTGTTCGGGCCTAGGGACGTCGCCCCGATCGTCGAAGGATCGATCGCCGCCCTGCCTTTGGCTGCCTGACACCCGCTCTCCGCGACGGCAGCCGCGCGGGCGCCGTCGCCCCGCCCGCGATCCGAAGCGTGCGTCAGGACGCGCGGGCGCAAGGCCGCCCGGCGAGATCACCCGCCGGACGGGGTGCGCGATGAAGCGGTTCAGGCGCCCTCGCTCGCAGGCGTGATCGCGTCGAGCTCGGCGAGGACGTCGTCGGGCAGCGTCAGGCGGGCTGAGGCGAGGTTCTGGCGCAGGTGCTCGATCGACGACGTGCCGGGGATCAGCAGCACGTTGGGCGCACGCCGTAGCAGCCAGGCCAGGGCGACCTGCATCGGCGTCGCGCCCAAGCGTCCGGCGACCGCGGACAGCGTCTCGGATTGCAGCGGGCTGAAGCCCCCGAGCGGGAAGAACGGAACGTAGGCGGTGCCGGCGCCCGCGAGTTCGTCGATCAGGGCGTCGTCGTCTCGGCGCGCGAGGTTGAACTGGTTCTGCACGCAGACGATGTCCGTGATGCGCCGCGCGTCCGCCACCTGTCGCCGCGTCGCGTTGCTGAGGCCGATGCTGCGGATCAAGCCTTGCCGCTGCAGGTCCGCCAGCACCGTGAGCGGCGCCTCGATCGCGCCTTCGGCCGGCCCGTGCACGTCGAACATCAGGCGCAGGTTGACCACGTCGAGGACGTCGAGGCCGAGATGGCGCAGGTTGTCGTGGACCGCCTGCACCAGCTCGTCCGCCGCGAAGGCCGGGTTCCACGAGGCGTCGGGGCCGCGCCTCGCGCCGACCTTGGTGACGATCACCAGGTCGTCGGGATACGGATGCAGCGCCTCCCGGATCAGCTGGTTGGTCACGTGCGGTCCGTAGAAGTCGCTGGTGTCGATGTGGTCGACGCCCTGCGCCACCGCCTCCCGCAGCACCGCGACCGCCGCCCGGCGATCCTTCGGCGGCCCGAACACGCCCGGCCCGGCAAGCTGCATGGCGCCGTATCCGATCCGCTTCACGGTGCGATGTCCGAGCGCGAACGTCCCGGCCGATGCGATCATGGTCATGTCTAATCTCCCTTGCCGCCCGGGATGTAGACGGGCGCGATTGATCGGATAAGCAGGCATTCTCGGTACGGGCTGTTCGGGATTTCGAACGATGGCGACACACCTCGCGGACTTGGCGGCCTTCGTCGCCGTGGCGCGGGCCGGCGGCTTCCGGGACGGCGCCCGCGCCGGCGGCGGCAGCGCGTCGGGCCTCAGCGAGGCCGTGAGCCGGCTCGAGCGCGGCCTCGGCGTGCGCCTGCTGAACCGGACCACGCGCAGCGTCGCCCCCACCGAGGCGGGCGCCCGGCTGCTCGAACGGCTCGGGCCGGCCCTGGGCGAGGTCGACGCCGCCCTCGACGTGGTGAACGGTTTTCGCGACCGTCCGGCGGGAACCCTGCGGCTCAACGTGCCGGTCAGCGCCGCCCGGCTGGTCCTGCCCGCGATCGTGCCGCCGTTCCTGGCGGCCTATCCCGAGATCCGGCTCGAGGTGGTGGCCGAGGACGGCTTCGTCGATGTGCTGGCGGCGGGCTGCGATGCCGGCATCCGCTACGACGAGCGGTTGGAGCAGGACATGATCGCGGTGCCGATCGGCCCGCGCCGGCAGCGCTTCGCCACGGTGGCCTCGCCGGCCTATCTCGACCGCCACGGCCGGCCGCAGCACCCGCACGACCTCCTGCGCCACGCCTGCATCGGCGGGCGCTTCTCCAGCGGTGCCACGCTGGCCTGGGAGTTCGAGCAGGCGGGCGAGATGGTCCGCATCCATCCGACGGGACCGCTGACGCTGCGCGTCGGCGGCGCCACGGATCTCGCGGTCGAGGCCGCGATCGCGGGCGTCGGCATCCTCACCCTGTTCGAGGACTGGCTGCGGCCCCACCTCGACACGCAGGCGCTGGAGCCGGTGCTCGAACCGTGGTGGCAGGGGTTTTCAGGCCCGTACCTGTACTATCCCGGCCGCCGCCACCTTCCCGCGCCGCTGCGCGCCTTCGTCGACTTCATCGGCCTCAAGCGCTGATGCGCAGGCGGCCGGGACGCGGCGGTCACGCCGCCGCCGCAGCGAGCACGCTGCGGAGCTGGTCGTCCAGGTCGGCCGCGACGCCGTCGACCTCCGGCGTTCCGAACTGCCCGAAGGTCGTGACCGGGCGATCGTACTCGAACGCGACGCCGCCCTCGGTGTCCTCGCGCAGGAGCACGCGGATCGGCGCGTACAGGGCGGCCGAGAGGACGTGCCGGGTCATCCGTGCGGCCGTCAGCGGGTTGCCGATGTCGTACTGGATCGCCTTGCGGGCGAGCCCGGCGGTGAGAAGCAGGCCGCCATGGTCGCGGGCGCCGAAGATCGAGAGCGGCGCCTGCCGTTCGAGCAGGTCGCGCGCCGCGTCCACATGCCCGTCCCGCAGGAGCGCGGCGTAGGCGTGGTCGAGGGGAGGCACCGCGGCTTCCAGCGCCTCCCGCACCGCCGCGAAGGGTTTTGCCGAGCGAAGCGTCACGTGCTCCACCGTGACGCGGGTCGAGGTCATGGGTTCGGTCATCGGCTCGGCTCCAAGGTCATCTGCTCGGCTCCAAGGTCATCGGCTCGGCTCCAAGAATGAACGGGCGAATGGCAGGGCGAATGCGGTGATGCAGTGCGGCGGCACGCCGTGCCTCACGAGGCGGCGCGGGCCTTCGTCGCCGCGAGGATGATGTCGGCCCAGGCCTGCGGGCGTTCCAGCGCGCTGAAGTGCCCGGTCCGTTCGAGGGTGACGACGGAGGGCGAGGGCACGGCCGCCTCGACGCCGGCGCGATCCCGCGGCGTCGACCAATCCTTGTCGCCCCAGACGAGCGTCACGGGTGCGGTGATGGACCGGTAGCGGGCGCGGGCGGCGACGAAGCTCGGGAGGGCCTTGAGCAGCGTCCGCGACGCCGTGCTGTAGCCGGCGCGGGCGCCGACGCGGGCGTACTCGTCGAGGAGGTCCGCGGGCAGGCTGCTCGGGTCGTGGAAGCCGCCGCTCATGATGCCGCCGGTGATGGTCCGGTTCTCCAGGGCCGCGAAGACCGGGCCGACGACCGGCGCGCGCACGCTCTTGATGATGATCGACGCGAGCAGGTTCGAGCGCTCGAGGCCCGGCCGGTAGTCGTAGGTGTTGAAGGCGAAGACCCGCTCGACCCTGTCGCCGAGCTCCGCGGCGAGCGAGAGTGAGAGCGTCGCCCCGATCGACTCGCCGGCCAGGATCGGCCGCGCGATGCCGAGCTCGGCGATGAAGCCCTTCAGGGCCGCCCGAAGGGTGGGCTCGTCCTTGGGAAGGCCCGGCTTCAGGTCCGACCAGCCGAAGCCCGGCAGGTCGAGCGCGTAGATCGTGAAGTGCGGCGACAGCAGCGGGATCACGCGCTGGAACAGGTCGAGCTGGGTGCGCACGGTGTGGGTCAGCACGAGTGCCGGCCCCTGGCCCACGCGGACGTAGCGGATGCGCGTCCCGTCCCTCAGGGTCGTGTGGGCGATCTCGCCGGAGGCGAGCCAGCGGCGCGTGTAGGCATCGGCGTCCGTGCCGGCGGCGACGGGGGAGGGCGTGGTCATGGCGATCGGGTTCATGGCGGTCGGGTTCATGGCGATGGGGTTCATGGCGATCGGGTTCCTGGGCGACGGGGGCGAGGCCGGGTGGCACCCACGTCCGTTGCGATGAAATCTAGACGGCCTCCGGCATATCCCATATGTCGAAGATCCACCCTTTTCGGACATTCGTCGCGAGGTCCGCCATGCCGTCCATCGGTGTCGTGCTGTTCCCCGGCTTCCAGGCGATGAACTTGGCTCCTCTGACGGCGTTCGAGATCGCCAACCTCGTGGTCGGCCACGACTTCTACGCGGTGACGTTCCTGTCCGAGGCCGGCGGGCCGATCCGGACGTCGTTCGGGATGGTCGTCGACACCGAGCCCTTCGCGGGCCGGTGCTTCGACACGGTCCTCGTGGTCGGCTCGATCAAGGTCGGCCCGTCGGCCCCCGGCCTGATCGCGCGGTTGCGCGAGACGGCCGCCACCGCGCGCCGCGTCGCCGCGACCTGCACGGGGGCGTTCCTCCTGGCCGAGGCGGGCCTGCTCGACGGCAGGCGGGCGGCGACCCATTGGGCCCACGCCCGTGACCTGCAGCGGCTCCACCCGTCGATCCAGGTCGACGACGACCGCATCTTCGTCTCCGACGGCAACGTCTGGACCTCGGCCGGGATGACGGCCGGGATCGACCTCACGCTGGCCCTGGTCGAGGACGACCTCGGCCCCGAGATGGCGAAGGGGATCGCGAAGAACCTCGTCGTCTACCACCGCAGGACGGGCGGCCAGTCGCAGTTCTCCGCCCTGCTGGAGCTTCAGCCGCGGTCCGACCGGGTCCAGACGGTCCTGGCCTATGCCAGGGGCAATTTGAAGAACGCGCTCTCCGTCGAGGAGCTGGCGGAGGCCGCCCGCCTGAGCCCGCGCCAGTTCAGCCGCGTCTTCCGGGAGGAGACCGGCCAATCGCCCGCCAAGGCGATCGAGAACCTCCGCCTGGACGCCGCCCGGACGATGCTGGAGGACGGCCGGCATTCGCTGGACACGGTGGCCCGGGAGACGGGCTTCGCCGACCGGGAGCGGATGCGGCGCGCCTTCCTCCGCGCGTTCGGCCAGCCGCCCCAAGTCATCAAGCGGAACGCGCGCCACCACGGGGCGTCTCAGGGCGCCTGAGCCGCCGCGACGCCCTCGCAGGGCGCTTGCAGATGGCACCGCACCGTCATTCTGGGTCGCCGCAGGCGAGCCCGGAATCCAGAACCGCCGACGGTACAAAGTCCGGCTCGACCTGCGTGTCTGGATCCCGGGCTCCGCTGCGCGGCCCCGGGATGACGCGGTGCTGCCGGTGGAAGTCCGGAGACCAAATCGGCATCGGCAATCGCCCTGCCGGCCGCGCGGCCACGAATGCGTCCGCCCCCTGCGACGACGCCCATTGACGCCGACCGCGCGCCCTAATAGATGATGATCATCATTTTACGACCGAGCAGACTGCGACGGGGGCGGCGATGTTGCGAAGACTGGTTCTGGGGCTCGCGGGCGTCGCCCTGACCGCCTGCTCGCCGGCGAAGACGGCGGTGACGCCGGAGCCGCCCCTGGTCCAGGTCGCCGAGGTCGCCCCCGGTCCCGGCGCCGTGTCGCGCTACACCGGCGTGATCCGCGCCCGCACCGAGAGCAACCTCGGCTTCCGGGTCGGCGGCAAGATCTTCGAACGCCTCGTCGACCCGGGCGACCGCGTGAGTCTCGGCCAGCCCCTGATGCGCCTCGACCGCACCGACTTCACCCTCGCGCTCGCCGCCGCCCGCGCCTCCGTCGAGGCGGCCCGCGCCCAGATGATCAAGGCCAAGGCCGACGAGGAGCGCAGCCGCAAGCTGGTCGCCGACGGCTGGACCTCGAAGCAGACCTACGACCAGAACAAGGGCGCGGCCGACGCCGCCATCGCCCAGTTCGCCAACGCCGAGGCCCAGGCCAGCCAGATCCAGAACCAGGCGGGCTACGCCGAGCTCCAGGCCGACGCCGACGGCGTCGTCATGGAGGTGCCCTCCGAGCCCGGCCAGGTGGTCGCGGCCGGACAGACCGTGGTCAAGCTCGCCCGCGACGGGGCGCGCGAGGCGGAGGTGTTCCTGCCCGAGGGCAGCCGCCGCGCCGCCAAGGGCGAAGCCTCCGGTACCAAGGGCGAAGCCTCCGGCACCAAGGGCGAAGCCTCCGCCACCCTCTACGCCGAGGGCGCGGCGACCTATCCGGCGCGCCTGCGCGAGCTGTCCGCCACCGCCGACCCGGCCACGCGCACCTACCGGGCGCGCTACATCCTCTCGGGCGGCGGCGAGGCCGCGCCCTTGGGCGCCACGGTGACCCTTCAGCTCAAGGACCTCGACGCCGCCCGGGCCGGATCGGTGGAGGTGCCGCTCGCGGCCTTGTTCGACCAGGGGCAGGGCCCCTCGGTCTGGCGCTACGACGCCGCCAGCGAGACCGTCCAACCACAGGCCGTGCGGGTCGCCCGCATGGGCGAGGAGCGGGCCGACGTCGTCGCCGGGCTGAACCCCGGCGACCGGATCGTGGCGCTCGGGGCCCACCTCCTCAAGGCCGGCGAGAAGGTGCGCCAGGCGCCCGCCAGCATGACCGGGGTGGTGCGATGAGCGGCTTCAACCTCTCGGCCCTCGCCGTCCGCGAGCGGGCCGTCACCCTGTTCCTGCTGATCGCGCTCATCGGCGCCGGCTTCTTCGCCTTCGAGAAACTGGGGCGCGGCGAAGACCCGAGCTTCGCCGTCAAGACGATGGTCGTCTCGGCGGCGTGGCCCGGGGCGACGACGGACGAGATGCAGCGCCAGGTCGCCGACCCCCTGGAGAAGCGCCTGCAGGAACTGTTCTACTACGACCGCGCCGAGACCACGGTGCGCCCCGGCCTGCTGCTGATCAAGGTGTTCTTCAAGGACAACATGCCGCCGGCCAAGCTGCAGGCGGAGTTCTACCAGACCCGCAAGAAGCTCGCCGACCAGGCCTCCAGCCTCCCGCGCGGGGTGATGGGGCCGCTGTTCAACGACGAGTTCTCGGACGTCTACTTCTCGCTCTACGCGCTCCAGGCCAAGGGGCTGCCGCACCGCCAGCTCGTGCTGCGCGCCGAGGACCTGCGCCAGCGCCTGCTGCGGGTGCCGGGCGTCGAGAAGATCAACATCCTCGGCGAGCAGGCGCAGAAGATCTTCGTGGAGATCTCCTACCAGCGCCTCGCGACGCTCGGCATCACCGGCCAGCAACTGCTGGCCTCGCTGGCCAACCAGAACGACGTGACCCCGGCCGGCTTCGTCGAGGCGGCGGGTCCGCGCGTGTACCTGCGCCTCGACGGGGCGATCGACGGGCTCGACGCCATCCGCGACCTGCCCGTGGCCGCCGGCGACCGCAGCCTCAAGCTCGGCGACGTCGCCGAGGTGAAGCGCGGCTACGAGGACCCGAAGGTCTTCGCGATCCGCAACGACGGCGAGCCCGCCCTGATCCTCGGCCTGGTGATGAAGCCCGGCTTCGACGGCCTCGCGCTCGGTGCGGCGCTGAACGCCGAGGAGGTGGCGATCCACCACGAGACGCCGGCGGGCATCGGCTTCACCAAGATCACCGACCAGGCCAAGGTCATCGACGAGGCCATCCACGAGTTCATGGTCAAGTTCTTCACCGCCCTCGGCGTGGTGATCTTCGTCTCCCTGGTGGCGCTCGGCTTCCGGGTCGGCATCGTCGTGGCGCTCGCCGTGCCGCTCACCCTCTCGGCGGTGTTCGTGGTGATGATGGTGACGGGGCGCGACTTCGACCGCATCACGCTCGGCGCCCTCATCATCTCGCTCGGGCTGCTGGTCGACGACGCCATCATCGCCATCGAGATGATGGTGGTGCGCATGGAGGAGGGCTACGACCGCGTCGAGGCGGCGACCTACGCCTGGCGCTCGACCGCCGCGCCGATGCTCACCGGCACCATCGTGACCATCGCGGGCTTCCTGCCGGTGGGCTTCGCCGCCTCCACGGCGGGCGAGTATGCCGGCAACATCTTCTGGGTGGTGGCCTTCTCGCTGATCGTCTCCTGGATCGTGGCGGTGACCTTCACGCCCTATCTGGGCGTCAGGCTGCTGCCGAACATCAAGACGGTGGAAGGCGGCCACGGGGCGATCTACGCCACTAGGAACTACGAGCGCCTGCGCCGGGTCGTGCGGATGTCCGTCGACCACAAGTGGCTAGCCGCCGGCATCACCGTGGGCCTGTTCGCGCTCGCCGTGGTCGGCATGGGCCGCGTCGAGCAGCAGTTCTTCCCGAACTCCGAGCGCCCGGAACTCATCGTCGAGGTGACCCTGCCGACGGGCTCCGCCTTCGCCACCACCGAAGCCAGCGTCAAGCGGATCGAGACGGCCGTTCGCGACCTGCCCGAGGCGCGCGAGATCACGAGCTATGTCGGCCAGGGCATGCCCCGCTTCGTGCTCTCCTTCGATCCCGAATTGCCCGATCCGGCCTTCGCGCAGATCGTGGTGCAGACCGCCGACGCCCAGGCCCGCGACGCCCTGCGGATCAAGGTGCGCAAGCTCGTCGACGAGGGCCGCTTCCCCGAGGCGCGGGTGCGGGTGCTGCAGATCGTGTTCGGCCCGCCGGTCCGCTTCCCCGTCGCCTTCCGGGTGGTCGGGCCCGACCTCGACGTGATCCGCGGCATCGCCGAGGAGGTCCGAGGGGTGATGGCGAGCAACCCCAACATGCGGATGGTCCACCTCGACTGGGGCGACAGGACGCCGAGCCTGCGCCTCGCCTTCGACCAGGAGCGCCTGCGCCTGATCGGCCTGACCCCGAAGGAGGCCGCCCAGCAACTGCAGAGCTACCTCAACGGGACGCCCGCCACCCAGGTGCGCGAGAACCTGCGCGCCGTCGACGTCGTCCTGCGCAGCCCCGGCCCGGAGCGGCGCTCGCTCGGCGAGGTCGGCGACCTGACGCTGACGACCAAGGACGGGCGCCAGGTGCCGGTCTCGCAGGTGGCGCGCCTCGAGAGCCGGACCGAGGACGCGGTGCTCAAGCGCTACAACCGCGAGGCCTACATCCGTGTGCAGGGCGACGTCCTCGACGGCCTGCAGCCGCCCGACATCCACGCCCAGGTCTTCCCCCTCCTCGAACCGATCAAGGCGAAGCTCCCGCCGGGCTACCGCATCGACACGGCCGGGTCGGTGGAGGAGAGCGCCAAGGCGATGACGGCGCTGGTCGCGGTGTTCCCGATCATGCTGATCGTGACGCTGACGGTGATCATGCTGCAGGTGCGCTCGTTCGCCACGATGTTCATGGTGTTCGCCACCGCGCCGCTCGGCCTCGTGGGCGCCGTGCCGACCCTGCTGGTCTTCCAGCAGCCCTTCGGCTTCAACGCGATCCTCGGGCTGATCGCGCTGTCGGGCATCCTGATGCGCAACACCCTGATCCTGGTGGACGAGATCCACCACGACCAGGCGGCGGGCCTGGCGGATTACGACGCCATCGTGGAATCCACCGTGCGCCGGGCCCGGCCCGTGATCCTGACGGCGGCGGCGGCCATGCTGGCCTTCATCCCGCTCACCCACTCGGTGTTCTGGGGGGCGCTCGCCTACGTCCTCATCGGCGGCGTCGGCGTCGGCACGCTGATGACCCTGCTGTTCCTGCCCGCCCTCTACGCCCTGTGGTTCCGGGTCGGGCGGGCGACGCGCGAACGGCGCGTCGCCGCCGATGACCAGGCGATGCCGATGCCGTCCAAGCCTTGAGCCGGGCCCTTCTTGGGAGGGCGCGTCGCCTTTATATCGTCGTCGGACACGCCGAAGGATCGGGCCATGCCGAGAGTCTCGCAGGAACAGGCCAGGATCAACCGACAGCGCGTCGTCGAAGTCGCCGCGGCCCTGTTTCGTGAGCGCGGCCTCCACGGCGTCGGGGTCGTGGACATCATGGCCGCCGCCGGCCTGACCCATGGCGGCTTCTACGGCCAGTTCGCCAACAAGGATGCTTTGGCGGCCGAAGCCTTCGACACCGCGCTGGCGGAAGAATACCGGGGCACGACCGACACCGTGGTCGCGAACTACCTGTCCCTCGACCACGTCCGCACGCCGGGGAAGGGCTGCCCGCTGGCGGCGCTCGCCAACGACGTCTCGCGGGAAAGTGCAGGCAGCGCCGTCCGGGGACGGTTCGCGCAAGGGATCGAGGGCCTCGCCTCCATCGTCGCCAACCTGACGCCGAAGGCGTCGAAGGAGCGGCGCCGGCAACGCGCCCTGGCGACGGTGGCGACCCTCGTCGGCGCCGTCGTCCTCGCCCGGGCCGTCGACGACGAGGCGCTGGCAACGGAACTGCTCCAGGCCGCGCAAGCCTCGATCGCGCCGTGACGCGCGTCGGCGGATCGGCCGCCGCGTAAGCCGTCCCGCCGCGGCGTTCTCGCCGCCGCCGTCGGCTCGTCGAGCGACGCCACGCGCCGACGGCGGATGCTAGTTCCGCGCACTTCGGAGCGACTCGGCGACCTTCATAGGGTCGGTCTCAGAAACGCGGTCCGGCCAACATGTCGGCCTCGCGCTAACCTCCAAGACGCGCTGCGGAACGGCCAAGATCCTCCCGGCGACAGAGGATTCGATGACCGCTTTGCGCGCCAGATAGTGGAAGAGCGGCCCGTCGTTCGGCGGGAACCGCGACGCATCGAGCAGGGTGCAGTCGCTGATCGCGAAGGCGGGTTTCAGGAAGGCCCGGCCGATTTCGTAGATGGGCGCGCCGGCGCCGAGCAGGACGACGGCGATCGTCGCGACCCGCCGGCGGGGCCTGCACGGGGCGGTCGCGACTTCGCCGAACCGGAGGGCGAGGAGGGCAAGCGCCGGAATGGAGGCCCGCATGACGAAGTCGAGCACGCCGAGCCGATACAAGGGGACGAACGACAGGACGAGGATGACGAGCGGCATGTCTCCGCCCAGCACCGAGTCCCGGCGCTGAAGATCGGATCGCGATGCCGTATAGAGGATGACGAGGACAGGGCCGATTTCGACGAGCAGAAACAGGACGTATCTCGCGACGAAGCTCGCATCGATCGCCGCGAAGCCATGCGGAACGCGTCCGCCGTCGGCGAGCAGGTAGAGCAGCGTCGGCGCCAGTCCGACGGCGACGAAGATCGGAGCCGGCATCTGCCGAAGCCGCAGGCGTCCACGCACACCATCCACGACGACGGCCCGCGCCAGGAACGGCAGCGCGCCGATCAGGCTGAGCGGCGACCAGAACGCGCAAAGCCCGAAGACGCACACCAGGCCGCCGAGGTCGAGGCGCCTGCGATGCCAGAGGAGGTAGGCAGCCACGAACGTCCAGCCCGAGGCGGCGTGGTTCGGCACCCAGAACACCTGCGTGACGTGCGAGGTGAATTGCTGGCCCGGCATCCAATGCTCGAGATGGGTCCCGAAGGCCAGCGGCTCGTCGAGGAGCCAAGCTCCGGCGACGTCCCAGCCTCCGAACAGGACGAAGATCGCAAGGACCGACCACGCGGCGCGCCGCGGCGTGGAGGCCTGCGCGAAGACGTAGAGGAGGCATCCGAACAGGACGGCGTTCTGCGCCAACAGCGCGACATGGGCCGCGCGCAACCCCAGGATTTTCCCGAACGCCGCCGGGACGAGGTACATCCCGAGCGGCGCGCGCAGGGTCGTCGCCTCGCCCAGGTAGCGATACCCCACCGGCCACGGCTCGGCGACGAGGTCTCGAAGGACGGCGTCGCGGATCAGCCAGTCGTCGTTCGCGTAGAAGACGTGCGCCTGGCCCCCGACGCAGCAGAGGGCGAAGCCGACGCCGAGCGCGCCTACCAGGAGCGGACCGTCGAGGGGGACCGGCTGCCGCAGCACCGCGCGCAGGGTCGCAAGGACGCCGACCACCGTGCAGGCCACGCAGGCGACGCCCAGGAGCGGGCTCGCGAGGTGCGTCGTCAGGAACGCGAGGTTCGGCAGCGCGACGAGGCAGAGAATCGTCGCGAAGGGAAGCTGTCCGAGGCGCGGCGCCGTCACGGGGTCGGCGCGACGGGCTTGCGCGCCACCGTCAACAGGTTCCCGACGTTCAGGCCGACGCGGAGCCGGCCGAGCCCCGTCGCGTCCGCGCAGGCGATGCCGGCGGTCTTCATCGCACCCGGAAGGGGGAGGAGGCGCAACCAGTAGCGGAGGGGATAGGCGTTCCGGATCGCGGTGATCGCGACCTCGGAGAAGCCGGTGCGCGCAAGGAGCTTGTGCAGGCTGGCATGGCAGAACAGCTGCATGTGCTCGATGTCGATGATCGGCGACCGGCGCCCGAGCAGGCGGTTGATCGGCGCGCGGTGATCGTGGGTGACGAAGGCGAGCACCCCGCCGGGGCGCAGCAGCGAGAACGCGGCCCGGGTCAGCGCCAGCGGATCGCGCACGTGCTCCAGCGTCATGAAGCATCCGATGAAGGACAGGCTCTCGGGCGCGTGGTCGGCGGGGTCGAACACGCCGACGCGGATGCGGTCGCGCAGGTCGGCGGCGGCGGCGACGGCCGCGCTCGAGGGCTCGACGCCCGTCACGTCGCGAAAGCCCAGGCGTTGCAGCTCGCGCAGGAAGCTTCCGGTGCCGGCGCCGATCTCCAGGGCGGCCCCGTCGCGGATGCCCGCATCGAGAAAGGGCGCCAGCGCCCGCGCGTAGGTCTGCGCCGCCAGGTCGGCTTCCTCGGAGGTGTCGTAGTCGGCGGCCGCGTAGGCGTCGGCCAGCGTTTCGGCACTGGGCGCCTCGGCCGCGTAGACGGTCTGGCAGGTCAGGCAGCGGACCAGCCGGAACGACATGAATTCCGGCCGCTTGCGCGAGGCGAAGCTGAAGCTGCCGATCCGCGCCGGATCGACGCTGGCGGAGAGGAAGGGGGCCGAGCCGGCCTGGGAAGCGCCGCAGACCGGGCAGTCGCGACCGCGCAGGTCGTCGAGGAGGCTCATGGGATCGATCGTCCGTCCGGAAGGAGGTCGCTGGAGACGCCGTTGCGGATCAGCGCCGCGCGGATGAGGCGCGGGCGGCCCTTCACCTCCTCCATGATCTTGGCGACGTATTCCCCGACGAGACCGATCCCGAACAGGTTGAGGGCGCCGAAGAACAGGATCGCCAGCAGCAGGGTGGTCACGCCGCGTGGAGCGATGTCGGGCACGAGGAGGCGCGCGGCGATCAGGCCGAGGCTCAGGATCGCGGTCAGGCCGAGGAGGCCCAAGCCCGACGCGGTCAGGATCTTCAAGGGCGTGTTGCTGAACGAGAAGATGCCGCGCTTGGCCCATTCGAGGTTCGAGAGGAGGTTGTTGGTGCTGGCGCCGAACATCCGCTTGGGGCGGACGTAGTCGACGCCGGTCTGGCGGAAGCCGACGTAGGCGCGCAGGCCGCGCATGAAGAGGTCGCGCTCGGGGCACTGCAGCAGCCAGCCCACCACCCGCCGGTCCATCAGCGAGAAGTCTCCGGCGTCGTGCGGGATGCGGATGTAGCTGAAGGCCGCGAACACCCGGTAGAACGCCTTGTAGAGCAGCCCCCAGATCCAGGGCATGTCGCGCTCGACCCGGCGGCCGTAGACCACGTTCGATCCCGCGAGCCAGGCCGCGTGGAACTGCTCGATCAGCTCGGGCGGGTCCTGCAGGTCGCCGTCCAACAGGACGCAGGCCTCCGCGGTGGCGAGCTCCATCCCGCTGCGGAAGGCCATCTGCGAGCCGAAGTTGCGCGAGTGGGTGATCCCGAGGACGTGCGGGTCGCGCGCCGAGATCTCGCGGATGCGCTCGCCGCAGCGATCGGGGCTGGCGTCGTTGACGAAGATGATCTCGTAGTCGACGTCGATCCGCTGGAACACCGCGGTGAGGCGGGCATGCATGACCGGCACCGCCTCCTCGTCCTTGTAGCAGGCGACGATGGCGGCGATCGAGCGCCGGCGCGGCGCCGACCCGTGGCGCTTGGTCAGGCCGGTCAGCGCCGGGTCGGCCCGACGCATCCATGCGGCGGTCCGGGTCAGGCCCTCGTCCAGGGACGTGCGGGCACGCCAGCCGAGGAGGCGCTCGGCCTTGGCGGGGTCGGATTGCCAGCGGGTCAGGTCCCAGCCGCGTGCCGGCATGTCCCCGAAGCGGGCCGCATCGGGGATCGCGAACGTCGTCTGCGCGAGGCCGGCGAGCTCGCGGATCGTCGTCTGGATGCCGGAGCCGATGTTGATCGACGCGCCATAGAGATCGAGGTCCATCTTGGCGGCGGCGCGCACGAAGGCCTCGCAGACGTCGTCGACGTAGACGAAGTCGCGCGCGATGCCGGGATCGACGAAGTCGGGGTAGCCGCGCTCCAATCCGCGCGCCACGACGGCGGGGATCAGCCGCGAGGCGTCTTCGTAGGGGCCGTAGACCGAGTAGAGCCGCAGGTTCACGACCGGCAGGCGCCGCGTCCGCCCGGCGAAGGTCAGGTAATGGCTCGCTGCGGCCTTCGACACGGCATAGGGGCTGTTGGGCCTCAGCTCCGCATCTTCCTTCGGCGCGTCCGAGTTGGAACCGTACTCGGAGGAGCTGCCGGCGTGGACGTAGGCCGCGAGCGTTCCGCCGGCCGCCAGCAATTCCACGAGGTTGACTATCGCGGTGAAGTTCGTCGCGTAGACGAGGTCGGCGTCCTGCTCGAAGGAATAGGCACCGTAGGCGACGCAGTCGAAGACCGTGGCCGGGCGGATCGCCTCGACGAAGTTTCGGGCCGCCGAGCGGTCGTTCAGGTCGACCTCGACGAGATGGCTGGGGTCGACGTCGCGCAGGCGCGGGGCCGGAAGGTTGCGGACCACGGCGAACACGTCCGGCCGCGCTGCCCGGATGGCCCGGAACAGGTTGCAGCCGACGAAGCCGCCCGCGCCGAGGACGACGATCGGGCCCTTGAGCGTTCCGATCCAGTGCGCGGAATCCGGGCTCATGCGGCGCCCATCGCCTGCACGGCGGCACGGATGCTGAGCGCATCGAGGCCGCTCTCCTGCCGGTGGAAGGCCTGCGAGCCGTAGGTCCCGGAGGGATACCCTTGCGCATTGAGCATGCGAAAGCCGTCGAGGCCGACGCCGGTCTCCAGGCACCACGCGGCGAGGCTTTGGCCCAGGCTCCCCTGCGCCACGTGCTCCTCCACGACGCAGAGGCGGCGGCTCTCCCGCAGGGCGGCGACGAACGCCTCCGGCGGCGGGCTGACACGCAGCGGCAGCTCGCAGACGGCCCAGATCTCGGCCGCGTCGTCTTCGAGGGCACTGAGGGTCGGACCGGCCATCGGGCCGACGACGACCACCACCGGGCCTGTCCCCGCACGCACGCGACGCCACGGTGCGTAGGCCGGCGCGATCGTGCCCGCTGGCAACTCGCCGCGTCCCAGGCGGATATAGGCGGGGCCCGGAAGGGCGCCCGCCGCAGCGATCGTCGCGGCGACGTCCTCGTCGAAAGCCGGGATGAAGAGGTGCAGGTTCGGCAGCGTCGAGAGGACGCCGTAATCCTCCAAGGCATGATGCGTGGCGCCCATGACGCCGTAGCCGTAGCCGCCGCCGTTGGCGAGGAGCCGGACGGGGAGGGCGTGCAGGCAGACGTCGTTGCGGATCTGCTCGAAGGCCCGCGCGTAGCAGAACGGCGCGATCGTGTAGGTCCAGGGCTCCATCCCCTCGCTCGCCATGCCGGCGGCGACGCCCACCATGTTCTGCTCGGCGATGCCGGCGTTGATGAAGCGCCGGTCCAGCACGTCGCGCAGGGGCTCCAAGGCGCCGAAGCCGAGGTCGCCCGTGAGGAAGACGAGGTCGGGCCGGGCCGCCCGTTCCACCAGGGCGTCGCAGAGTTGGCGTCTCACGGCACGCACCACAGGCTGGGTCGGGGGCGAAGGGATCGGTGGAGGTCGTCCGGCATGGCGTTCCGGCGCGTCATGCCCCGAGGCCTCCGATGCCGGTGACGGCCTCGCGATACTGGTCGTCGGTGAGCGGCAGGTAGTGGCTGTCCATCCGCCCCTCGATCGCGGGGACGCCGTAGCCCTTCACCGTATGGAGCACGACGAGCGTGGGCCGCTCCCGGCCGGACGAAAGGGCACGGCGCATGTCGGCGAGATCGTGCCCGTCGGCCTCGCGGATCTCCACGTCGAAGCCGGCGAGCTTCGACGCCAGCGGCTCCATCGAGGCCACGTCCCGCGTGGTGCCGAAGCCCTGGAGCCGGTTGTTGTCGATCAGGATCGTCAGGTTCTCGAGCTTGTTGTGGGCGGCGAAGATCAAGGCCTCGAGGGTCGACCCCTCCTGCCACTCGCCGTCGGAGGTCAGGCAGAAGACGTGCCCGGGCCGGTCCTGCAGCCGCATCGACAGGGCGAGGCCCGCCGCCAGCGAAACGCCGTGGCCGAGGCTGCCGGTCCCGAAGCGGATGGCGGGCACGCCCCGCGCCGGCGGATGCCCGGCGAGCCGGGTGCCCTCGCCATGGAAGGTGTCGAGCTCGGCGTCGGTGATGAGCCCGCGGCTCCACAGGGTGACGTAGTAGGCCCCCGCCGCGTGCCCCTTGGACAGGACGAACCGGTCCTGCGGACGAAGCATCTCGTGATGCAGGAGCATCATCGCATCGAAGGCCGACAGGTTGCCGCCGAGATGTCCGACACCCGCCGCGTGGTGCATGGCCAGGAGCCGCCAGCGCGCCAGTCGCAACAGGCCGGATGGCAGCGTGCCGTCGGCCGATCTCGCGCCATCTGCGTTCGCTGCACGAACCTCCGTATTCTCAACGTGTTGTGCGCGAATCGCCATCGAACGGATCCAGACAGGTCCGGATCACGAACGCATGCGCGTGGTTATCAGGGCCTTAAGGCTCCGCCTCGTGGGCGAGGCGGGCGCGGACTTGGCGGCGCGCCGGCCATACGGCCCCGCGACCGCTCCGCGCCGGGACGTCCGATTTTTTGCGACGAAGGAGCAGGCTTCGCCGCCGCTGGCCCACCGCCGCGACCCGCGGCGACCCGAGCCCGCCTCAGGCTTCCTTGCGCGTCACCATCAGGGCCCAGATCGTGGCGGGGATCCAGCCGATGACGGTGATGTGGAGCAGGATGCAGAGGATGCCCTGGATCACCTTCCCGCGCAGGAACATCGCCAGCCAGGGGGCCAGGAAACAGATGATGATCATGACCATGGCGTGCGGGGCTCCGTGAGCGTGGGGTGCGCCAGCCGTTCCGGCGCGTGCCCCCCACTCAGGTCGTTCCGGCCCGACTTGTTCCGAGGCCGCGATCGATCGCGCTCGCTCGGGCACGCCGTGGCTTCGTCACGGCTCGGCGGCGGCGGAAGGCTCCGGGTGCTCCAGGTCCTGCGCCAGATCGTGCAGCACCTGCTCCAACAGGGAGGGCCAGGGCACCTCATGCTCCTGGAGCAGCATCGCGGCGGCGAGCAGCGCGTCGACCTGTGCCGGCAGGATCGGCCCACGCACCATCTGGGCGTAGCGAACCCGGGCGGCGAGCGCCGAGGAAAGGCGTTGAACCTGGGCGATCTTGTCCGCCGTCACGGTCTCGTCCTGCCGTCGCGCCAGGCGAAGAAGGCGGCCGCGACCAGGAATAGCAGGAGGCCCGACCACAGCCCGCCTTCGGTCGCCTTGGCCACGAACCAATCGCTGAGCGCGGGTGCCGCCGGATCCTGCCACCATCCGATCGCCGCGAGCCCGACGAAGAGCAACGCGAGCGTGAAGACGATGGCGACCGGGTAGGGCATCAGTTCGCGCTCTCTTCGATTGCGGTGATCCGGCACACGCCCTCGGTCCGTCGGCCGGGCCGTACTGGACGGGTTCGGAACGCCGACGTCCGGCACCCCGTCGGCCAAGCCTCGACGGGGCCGTTCCTAAACCTCGCCTGCTTCGGCTGCCAGCCCCTCGCCCCGCGGACCTTCGAGCAGGCTGTCATGCCGTCGCCCTCGCGCCACATGAGAGAGCGGAGACGGCAGGGGGTCACGGATGGCAGGCACGATCGACCGCGCGACGCTGGACCGGCTGATCGCCCTCGGGCGGACGCGCGGGGAACTCACGGCGAGCGAGTTCGAGGCCGCAATTCCCGTCGACAGCCTCGACGTGGACGCCCTCGTCCTGGTGATGCTGGAGCTGGAAGAGGCGGGGGTGAGCGTGGAGCCGGATGCGTTCGGCCCGCGCGCCGAGACCGCCGTCACGCCGAGGCTGACGCTTGCGATGCCGGAGCCCGGTGTGCCGCGCGCGATCGCGGGCGGCGAGGGCGAGCCGGCGGTGAGCGTCACGCCGCCGCCCGCCGCGGACGCGGACGCGAAGCAGGAGGCGGACGCGGACGAGCCGGTCGGACGCGTCGTCCTGCTCGCCGGCCTCGCGGTGCTGCTGATCCTCGGGGCGATCCTGATTCTAGTCTGACGGACGAGGCAGGGCAGCCGGATAACCCGCCTCCGCGGGCGTCGATCAGAACCGCGCGACCAGGCCGACGCCGCCGATCATCAGCACGCCTCCGAGGAGACGCCAGACGCTCGCCTCGTGCACCTTGAAGCCGACGAGGCCGAAATGGTCGAGCAGGACCGAGGTGACGACGCCCGCCGTCACGATCAGCCCGAGGAAGCTCGCGGCGCCGATCTTCTTGGATACGTAGAGCTGCGCCACCGCGAGGATCGCGCTCAGCACGCCGCCCAGCCAGGCCCACCAGGGAACCTGCGCGAGGCGCTCCATCCCCGGCCAGCCATAGCGCCCCATCACGAGCATGATCACGGCGAGCGTCGCGATGCTGATGACGAGGCTGACCACGCCCGCCAGGAGCGGCTGCGCGAACGCTTTGGCGAGGCCGGCGTTCTGACCGGGCTCGATCGCGCTGGCGAGACCAGCCAGAAGCGCGAATCCATAGAGGAAGACCATGCGGAATCCTTGATCAGGCTGGGAAGACGTCGATCGTCAGAACACCGCCATCAGGGCGACGCCGCCGACCATCAGGACACCGCCGGCGATACGCCACGGGCTCGCGCGATGGCGATCGAAGCCGACCAGGCCGTAATGGTCGAGGGCGATCGACCCGACCACGCCCGCGGTGATAACGCAGCCCAGGAACGGCGCGGCGCCGACCGATTGCGCGACGTAGAGCTGCGCCAGGACCACCGCGGCCCCGAGGATTCCGCCCGGCCAGGCCCACCAGGAAACGCTGGCGACCTTCTCTGCGCTCGGCCGGTCGAGCCGGCCGGTGACGACCATCGCCCCGATCAGGCACAGCATGGCGAGACCGGAGCAGAAGAGTCCCGCCAGCATCGGCTGGCCCGTGACCTTGGCCAGGGTGGCGTTCTGGCCGGGCTCGATCGCGTTGGCGACGCCGGCCAGCAGGGCGATGCCGTAGAGGTACCACATGGGCGTCCTACATCGGTGCTCGATGGATGAGGTGCCGGGTCTTCGATTGGACGAAAACCCGGACGTTCTTCTGCGCAACCGACCAAACCGCAGAACGACTGCATCACGGGAGCGCGAAGACCTCGGACAGATCGCCCCATGCGGCGCGCAGCGACGTGTCTGCATAAAAGCCGACGCAGGCGCGTCGCGTCAGCGATGGTAATCCGGTCGAAGCCGCCGCATCGCGCGAAGCTTCGCCGCCCGCACGGACGGGGTCTGCAGCAGGTCCGCGCAGAACAGGATCGGCAGGGGCACGAGCGGTTCCGAGACGGGCCCGTCCTTGTGCATGAGCGCCATCGGCGTCCGCGCCGCCGCGGCTTTGACGGCCGCATCGAGGGACATGAGCGGCTCGACGCCGCCGTGGCCGCGCTCCAGCACGACCGCGCCCCAGCCGTGGCCCTGCTCCTTCAGGTACGCGGAATCCTGCGCCGTCAGGCAGGCGGCGAAGGCGTAGCCCTCGACGTCGCGACGGAGCGCGGCGGAGCCCGACGGCTCGCGGGCGACGGCATCGAGCCGGAGCGTCGGCAGGACGGCGAAATCGAGGACGGCGAAACCGAGCAGGGCGACCCACGTGGTCGCCTTCCGAGAGATCGCGAACCGGCCTTCGCCACGCGTCGATGTTCGCACCATCATCCGGTCTCCGCTGTCGCCGGCGAACGAGGCCGCCGACATGTCGGCCGGTCGCTCGACGGAGCCGGGCCTTGTGGAAAGTCTCACGGTTCGACCGCGGCGATGTCGGCCGCGACGACGTCGGCCTCGACGACGTCGGCCTCGACGAGGTACGGGCTGCGCTTCGGTGCGGGTCCGGGCTCGGCAAGCAACGCGGCGCGCTCGGCGGTGACCAGGGCCACCCCCTGCCAGCGCGCGACGTCCTCACCCGGATCGGCCGCCTCGGCCGCGAGGGCGTAGGGGCTGCCGACCATGCTGCCCGTGGTCATCGGGCAACCGCCGTGATCCTCGGCCAAGGTCAGCGCCGCCCCGGCGGCGTCGAAGGCGAGGGTGCCGGAGATGCGCCGCGCCTCGCCCGGGTACCAGGTCTCGACGGTGGCACGGGCGCCCGACAGCGTCCCGTGCAGGAGGAAGATGCAGCTGAACGAAGGCATGCCCTCGACCCCGCCGCGGCCCTCGGCGAAGACGCCGGCGACACGGTCGCCCTTCACCACCGGGGTGAGGCTGTCATAACGCCCCGAGCGCGGCGCAGGCTCGGCCATCGCCGCACCGCATGAGGCCACCGCCGCGAGGGCACCGAACACGGCCCGGCGCGGCCGGGCCGCCCGGATCACAATCCCTGCTCCAGCACCTTCACCACGGCCTCCACCCGGTCCTTGTAGTCGGCCACGTTGGCGAAGGGCCGCCAGTTGACGTCGAGCACCCCGGCATCGAACCTCAGGCCGTTCGGGTAGTTCGAGGCCGGTGCGGTCTTCTCGTCGTAGCGGACCCGGATGCCCTTGAGCTTCGCCTTGAGAGCGTCGCGGCCCATCGGATCGCGGCCGACCTGCTTCAGCCCCGCCGCCAGCGGCTCGAAGATCGTCGTCTCGAAGTAGGCCGGGTCGGAATAGTACTTGTCGTCGCCGGGGAAGGTGAGCTGGTCCCACGCCACCTCGACCGGCACCGGAAAGCCGGCCGCGTCCTGGATCGCCTTCTGCTGCGCCGGATAGCGGCCCTCGCGATAGGCGGCGATCGCCCGGCGCTCGGCCAGCCCGACCGTCGGCTCGGCCCGGACGGCGGATGCGCAGAGCAGCAGCGCGGCGGTGGCGAGCGCGTTTCGGCGTGAGAGCATGCGTGGCCTCTCCATCGGAATGCGCCGACCGTTCGTCGGCGCGGGCGGGTGAAGCGGCGAGCGAATGCTCGTCCAGGTTGCGGCGTCGAGGCCGTGGCGTCGGGCGGCGTCCGGCGCCGCTTTCGCCTGCCTAGCAGCTTCCGCACGGCGAATGGGAGAGGCGACGGGGCTCGGGCCGGCGGGGGCGGCTGCGCCCGACGCCAAACCTCTGGT
>NZ_VRUT01000064.1:0-26313 GCF_008039465.1 Methylobacterium sp. WL120
GCGCGGCCCCGATGCCGGCGGCGCCCTGCCCGACGTCGCCCACGCGATGCACGTCGTCTGGACCACCGGCGGGGCGCTGCTGCCGGAGGCGGAGTTCCAGGCCGCCCTCGCACAAGCGGCCTGAGGGGCGGCCGGCCGCCGATCCGGTCGGCGCGGCGCTTGTCTCGCCGCTCGGGCGATCTCACCTACGGCGCCATGGCCAGCGTGTTCGACGTCATCATCGTAGGCGGAGGCGCCGCCGGCATCGGGGCCGCGCGGCGGCTGGCGGCGCATGGCAAGGCGACGCTGCTGCTCGAGGCCTCGTCGTGCCTCGGGGGACGCGCCTTCACGCAGGATCTCGGCGGCCATCCGCTCGATTTCGGCTGCGAATGGCTCCACTCCGGCGACCGCAACGCCTGGGTCGGCATCGCCGAGGCCTCGGGTTTTCCCGTCGACCGCGGCGAGCCGCCATGGGCGAAGGCGCATCCGTCGCTGGCCCAGGACGCGGACGGCCAGGCGGCGGCGCAGCGGGCCTACGGCGACTGGGAGGAGCGGCTTCGCCTTGTCGCGGCGGGCAGCGACCGGGCGAGCGACGCCCTGAAGCCCGGCGGTCCCTGGAACGCCTACGTGCGCGCCATCGCCGGCTTCATGAGCGGCGTCGCACCCGAGGCGATCTCGGCCACGGACTATCTCGCCTACGACGACGCCGCGACGGGCCGAAACTGGCACCTGCCGCTCGGCTACGGCACGCTGGTCGCGGCCAGCCTGCCGTCCGCGACGACCCTCCGGCTCGCCACCCCCGCCGAGCAGGTCGACCTGACCGCGGACGGCGTCGCCGTCACCACGCGCGCCGGCACCGTACGCGCCGGGGCCGCCATTCTCACCGTCTCGACCGCGGTGCTGGCCGGCGACGCGATCCGCCTGCCCTCCGGGGTCGAGCCCTGGCGCGAGGCCGCCGCCGACCTGCCGCTCGGCCGCAACGAGAAGGTCTTCCTCGAGATCGGGCGCGAGGCCGCGTTCGCGCCGGACACGCACGCCTACGGCAACCTGCACGACCGACGAGCCGCCGCCTATTCGATCCGCCCCAACGGCTGGCCGGTGATCGAGGCGTTCCTCGGAGGCGAGGGCGCCCGCATCGTGGCGGAGGACGGCCCGGCCGCCGGCTTCGCCCACGTCTCAGCCGAGCTGGCCGCGCTGTTCGGAGGCGACATCGCCTCGGCGATCCGGCCGCTGGCGGCGACGTCCTGGAGCCGGATGGCCTCCGTCGGCGGCGCGTATAGCTGCGCCCTGCCGGGCCGCTCGGGTGCGCGGGCGCGGCTCGCCCGGCCCTTCGAGGACAGGCTGTTCTTCGCCGGCGAGGCGACGCACCCGCACGATTTCACCACCGCCCACGGCGCCCACGACAGCGGGCAGCGGGCCGCCGACGAGGCCATGGCGGCGCTCGGGCGCAGGCGGGGCGAGGCGGCCTGACGGGAGGCTCCGGCGGCGTCCATAGGGCCGCAGGGGCCGGAACATCCGCGCACGGGGCCGATTGCCGAAGTTCCCGGACAGCATCACCCGACACGTGCGCCGCACGGTCTGTCCCGTTCGAACCCGGCGCGCCAGGACAGCTTCATGACCGACGCCGCCGACAAGCGCCTCACGATGCAGGATCCGCGCACCCAGTACCCGCAGCCGCCGTTCGAGCGCCAACCGCAGGAGGCGCCGGGCCTCGCCGGAGCGATGGACCCGCAGCCGGACCACGGCGAGACCAGCTACCGGGGCCACGGCCGCCTCGCCGGCCGCAAGGCCCTGGTGACCGGCGCCGATTCCGGCATCGGGCGCGCGGCCGCCATCGCCTTCGCCCGCGAGGGTGCCGACGTGGCGCTCAGCTTCGTCGAGGCCGAGATGCCGGACGCGCGGGCGGTGGCCGAGCTGATCGAGGCGGAGGGCCGCAAGGCGGTGCTGCTGCCGGGCGACATCACCGACAAGGCGTTCTGCGAGACGCTGGTGCACCGGGCTGTCACCGACCTCGGCGGGCTCGACATCCTGGTCAACAACGCCGGCAAGCAGACCAACCAGAAGGACGTCGGCGACATCACCGACGAGCAGTTCGACCGAACGCTGAAGACCAACCTCTACGCGATGTTCTGGATCACCAAGGCGGCGCTGCCGCACATGCCGGCGGGCGCGTCGATCATCAACACGGCCTCGGTCGTGGCCTACAACCCGCCGCAGATCCTCGTCGACTACGCCACCACCAAGGCTGGCATCGTCGCCTTCTCGAAGGCTCTGGCCAAGCAGCAGGTCGCGAAGGGCATCCGCGTGAACACGGTGGCGCCTGGGCCGTTCTGGACCGCGCTGCAGCCCTCGGGCGGGCAGCCGCAGGAGGCGGTCGAGACGTTCGGCTCCGAGGTGCCGCTCGGCCGCCCCGGCCAGCCGGTGGAGCTCGCGCCGGTCTACGTCTTCCTGGCGAGCCAGGAGGCGAGCTACGTCACCGGCGAGGTCTACGGCGCGACCGGCGGCAACGGCACCGCCTGACCCCGCCGCGCCCGCAAGAGGACCGCTTTCCGCCGGCGCTCCCGCCCCGGCGACGGGGTGCACAAGGGAAAGGGCAGGCGCCGCCGGCACGAACAGGCCGGTGGCGTCTTTAAGACATTGGAACGGATAAGTTTCTCCCAAAGCCGCATCCCCGGGGTCACCGATGCCGCTTCGCGCCCGATGCCACGCCATGGTCGCGGAGCCGAATGCGACCTAGTTTGGTGTCCGGGTCCCGAGACGCGGCGGGGACGACCAGGCTCGGGAAGCAGCCCTCGATGTCACTGACGAAGCGGATCGTGGGCCTGGTCGTGCTGGCCCTGACTCCGGCGTTGGCCGTTCAAGGCTATAACGAATACGCCCTGCGGACCGCCCGTGCCGAGGCGGTTCGCAACGAGGCGATGCGCGCGGCGCGGAACGTCGCGGCCGACCTCGGGCAGTTCGGCCGCGGGGCGCGGCAGGTGCTCGGCATCCTGGCCGGCCTGTCGGAGATCCGCAGCAAGGATGCGCGGGCGTGCACGGCCTACCTCGCGACGGTGGTCGGCCAGGTGCCCGGCTCGTTCTTCTTCGGCGTCGCCGACGCGGATGGAAAGATCCGGTGTAACACCCTCGGCTCGCCGGTCGGGGCCTACACGGTCGCCGACCGGTCCTACTTCCAGGATGCGATGCGTTCCGGCGGGTTCGCCATCGGGCAGGTCGTGTCCGGGCGGGTCACCGGCCGGCCCACCATCCAGTTCGCGCAAGCCATCCCCGACGACGACGGCGACGGGCGGCCCGACGGCATCGTCATCACCAGCATCGACCTGTCCTACCTCGCGGCCCGGCAGGCCAATGCCGGGCTGCCGCCCGATGCCGCGCTCACCGTCGCCGACCCCAACGGCACGATCCTGGTACGCTTGCCCGATCACGAGGCGTGGGCGGGCAAGCCGCTTCCTCCGGCTTACTGGAAAGCCCTGACGGATCACCGCGGCACCGTCGCCGACCTGCCGGGGTTGCGCGGCAACCAACGGATCACGGCGGTGGCCGGAGGTTCGCCGGAGGACCTCGAAACCATGACGGTGGCGGTGGGCCTGTCGTCGGCCAGCGCCTTCGCGGACATCGACGCCGCAACCCGCCGCGGGATCGTGCTGATCGGCCTCGGTGCGATCCTCGCCGTCGTCGCCGCGCTGATGGCCGGACGCGTCTTCATCCGCCGGCCGGTGCGACGCCTGCTTGCGGCGGCCAGCGCCTGGCGGGCCGGCGAGCTGGGGACCCGGACCGGGATCTCCGGACCCGGCGAATTCGGCCGGCTCGGGGAAGCGTTCGACGCCATGGCCGCGTCGCTGCAACGACACGAGGGCGAGCTGCGCGAGGAGGTCGCGCGCAGCCGCGTCCTGCAGGAGCGGCAGACGATGATGCTGCACGAGCTGAACCACCGCGTCCGCAACACCCTGACCACCGTGCAATCCCTGGCGCGGCAGACCCGCCGCGACGACGACCGGGGCGAACGGCTGGAGGGGCGCATCCTCTCGCTGTCCAAGACCCACGACCTGCTGTCGCGCGACGACTGGGGCGGCGCCTCGCTGCGGACGGTCCTGGAAAACGAGCTCGCCCCCTTCCGGGACGACCAGGCCCATCGCTTCGACCTGGAGGGCACCGACCTCGACCTGCCGCCGCGCTACGTCCTGGCGCTCGGCATGACGGTGCACGAGTTGACCACCAACGCGGCGAAGTACGGCGCACTCTCGACCGATGCGGGCCGCGTCGAGGTCGCCTGGACCGTTGTCGTCGCCGAGAGCGGCGCGAGGCGGCTCGTTCTGGATTGGCAGGAGAGCGGAGGCCCGCCGGTTCGGGAGCCGGGAAAGCGCGGATTCGGCACGCGCCTGATCACGGGCGGGATCAGCCGGGAGCTCGGCGGGCTGGTCCGGCTGGATTTCGCCGTCGACGGGTTGCGCTGCAGCCTCGACGTCCCCCTCGACGAGCCGGACCGCTTCACCTCGTTCGGGGGCCTCGCCGACGCGCGGCCGGCCGGGCGGGCCTGAGGGGCCACCCGTCCGCTGGGACGTGGCGTCCCGCCATGTGCGCTGCCTCACCGCGCCGACGGCGGCGGCCGGCTTAGCCGTTCTCGATGAGCACCAGCATCCACGACGTCAGCGCGCCGATCTTCGTCAACGCGCTTCGCAACATGAGCGCCTGGCTCGACAAGGCGGCCTCGGAGAAGCCGGAGGCCGACCTGCTCCTCGCCCGCCTCGCCCCCGACATGAAGCCGTTGCCGGCCCAGTTCCAGATGGCGTCCGACAGCGCGAAGAACGCGATGGCGCGGCTCGCCGGGATCGAGGCGCCGGCGATGCCGGACGTCGAGGCGAGCTTTGCCGAGCTCAAGCAGCGCTGCGCCCGGACCATCGCCTTCGTCGAGGGAATCGAACCGGCGGCGCTGGCATCCGCCGCGAAGCGCGAGGTGGAGCTGAAATTCCCCAACGGCTCGGGATACCGCTTCTCGGGGCAGACCTACCTCACCGGGTTCGCGCTCCCGAACTTCTTCTTCCACGTCACCACCGCCTACGCGATCCTGCGCGGGGCCGGCGTGAGCCTCGGCAAGCCGGACTTCCTCCAGCATCTCGGGCCGCCGAACATCCAGGCGGCGAAGTAGGCGACGCATCGGGTGTCGGACATCGCGCACATCAGGTCGGGAGCGCCGCAAGTTCCGGGCGCGCCGGCTTCAAGCCGGGTCCGTCGTCGGCGATGCCGCGGAACTCGGGGCGGTCGAGCCGCTTGGCCTTCCGAGCCGGTGCTCGTGCCGGTCGGGAGGAAGACCATGTCGAGCGACACCGATAAGCACCGCGCCCTGCTCGGCGCCCTCAAGGACGCCCAGGGCAAGGGCGACGGCGCCTTCGAGCAGGCCGTCACGAACGCCTTCGAGCATGTCTTCGAGCATCTCGGGCGCCTGAACGACCACGTTTCGCTCGGCGGCCCAGACGGCGAGGATCCGCACCTGAAGGCCGGCGAGTCGCCCACCCTGCGATAGCCCGCGGACCGGAGGGCATCGCGCTGCGAAGGCGCCGATGCCCTCGACTGCGTTCCGGTGACCGGCGCGTCGACGATGTCAGAACTTGCGGATGACCGGGCTCGCCGCGGAAGGCGCGTCCTTGTCCTGATAGATCGGCACGGTGACCCGCAGCCAGCCGCGTGTCTCGAGGCCGGCGTAGTTACGCTGGATCACGTCCCGCGTGACGTAGGCCTGAAGGTTCACCGGGCCGAAATTGTATCCAACGAGTGCGCCGACGGCGACCTGGCCCTGGCGGGCGTAGGAGGGGTTGCCAGTCGGCAGGTCGGTCGATCCGAAGGCCACCGGCCCGACCTCCCATTTGCCGAAATGCTTCGTGGCCGTGAGGTCGAGGTTGAGGAAGTCCGGGTAGTACGTCCCGGTGGCCGACCGCGTGTCGAAGAAGGTGCCGTAGAGGACGTTGCCCGTCAGGTTCCAGCCGTCGCCGTTATACGTGATGGCGAAGCGCTGGTGCAGCACCGGATTCTGGATGACGATCTTCGTGTCGCTCGGGAGGTACGCGCCGAGCAGGTAGCTGAAATTGAGGTCGTGGCCGAGTTTCCAGGCGACCTGGGCGGCAAGCAGCGTCTGCCCGAACCCGCTCTGGTAGGTCGCGCCCCGCGTGCTCGATGCGGTGATGGGCTGCAGCACGACGAATTGCAGCCGTCCGCCGACGATGTCGGCCGGCGTCGCCCAGATGAAGGACGGCAGATTGACGTTCGAATCGGTGCCGCGCGGGGCGATGTCCCGCGAGCCGAAGCTCGACGTGTCGATGAAGTAGAGGCCAACGGGCAACGGCGCGCCGGGGGCCTGCCCCACGGTCTGCCCGGGTTGCGCCGAAGAGCCTGCCGTCGCGGGGGCGGCCGCCAGCCCGAAGATCGACGCGACCACGGCTGCGACCTTCGTCGCCTGCATGAAACCCGCGCTCGTCATTCCACCGATCATGCCAACGTCCATGCCACCCCGTCGTCGGGTCCGCCCGTATGGCATGGCGCCGGAAATCCTGTCGCTCACTTGTGCGCAAGACGAAGCGTTGCACTGCGAGCGTCGCCATCGTGCAACGCTTCGAGCGCTACTCTCAAGCGCCACGTCAGCACAAGCAGACCGAGAGGAACTTAGAAGCAGCCCCTGTGGCGATCCTTGAACTCGGCTTTGAACATATCGCCGGTGAAGAGTTCCCCCTTGGCATCTTCGATGCGAACGTTCGCATGGCCGGCGTCGATCCAGCGGCGGGCGAGGACGACGGCGCTCGCCGCCATCTGGCGCGTCTGTTGGAGGACGCCTTCCTGGGCGTGGGCGGTGATGACGTAGAGCGCGCGTTGCGGGGGAGCATCTGCCATCCCGCGGTTTAAGCCGCGCTCCGCCCACGCCGCTTTCTCACACGTTAAACAATTCTCGTTTTCGGCGGCATCGCCTTCGCCCCGGCGCGCGGGGACGGCTCAGTCGTGCTGCCCGCATCCGCAGCCCGTCGCGTGGGTGCCACCGGGCCAGCGCGAGGCCCGGATCACGCTGCAGAAGTTCCCCTTGCGGAACGCCGGCTCCTTGTCGGCGATGACGTCGGCCTTGACGTTGCCGAAGGTCGTGTCCGGCTTGTGCCGGATGCCGTCGTAGAAGGCCTGGATGATGTCTTCCTTGAAGTCCAGCGTCCGGGGGAAGGCCGAGACCACCGTAGCGCGCTCGGCGTCGGAATACTGGTCGTAGGTCAAGCCGAGCACGTCCATCTCGACGCCGGCCGTGACGAGCGCGACCACCGGGTGCATGTGGACCGGGATGCCAGGCGTGGTGTGCAGGGCGATGGCCGTCCACACCGTGTAGACGTCCGCCTCCGGCACGCCGTGCGCCTTCAGGAAGTCGCGCGCCGCGTTGGCTCCGTCGACCTCGAAGCGCCCGTCGGCGCTGCTGTGGTCCGGCATCAGGCCGACGTCGTGGAACATCGCGCCGGCGTAGAGCAGCTCACGGTCGAAGCGCAGGCCCTGCCGGACGCCGGCCAGCGCGCCGAACCGATAGACCCGGCTTGAGTGGTTGAAGAGCAGGTCGGTCTCGGTGTCGCGCACGAAGGCGGTGATCGCCTTGGCGAGCGCGCTCTCGGGGATGGCGGCGTCTGACGGGGTGCTCATGGCGGATCTCCTTTGCGCGGGGTCGTCCCATGAGCTACGGCCCCCCACGCCCGTCAGCAATCGTCTTGACACGACGTTCTCTGCCATCGTGCGCGCAGTGTCAGCCATGGAGCCTGCATGGCCCCCCGATCCGTCGCCGTCCTCGCCCTTCCCGGCGTCCAGCTTCTCGACGTGGCCGGACCGCTCGACGTGTTCGCGGAGGCGAACGCCCAGAGCGGCCGGGACGTCTACGCACTCGCCGTCGTCGGAACGGAGCCCGGCCCCATCATCACGTCGTCCGGGCGTGGCCTGGTCGCGGATTGGGTCGCGCCAGACGCCGCGCCGGCGCAGTTCGACACCCTCCTCGTCGCCGGCGCACCGCGGATCCGGGAACTGGAGGTTCGGCCCGACCTCTTGGCGTGGCTCGGCCGGGCCGCGGTGGGCTGCCGACGCTACGGCTCGGTCTGCAGCGGTGCGTTCCTCCTCGGGCAGGCCGGCCTGCTGGACGGCCGCCGGGTGACGACGCACTGGGCCGTGGCGGAGGCTTTGGCGGAGCACTATCCCGCGGCGATCGTCGAGCCCGACGCGATCTGCCTGTTCGACGGGAAGTTGCGGACCGCCGCCGGGGTGACGGCCGGCCTCGATCTCGCCCTGGCGCTCGTGGAGGAGGATCTCGGCGACGCGATCGCACGCCGGGTCGCGGCTCAGCTCGTCATGTTCTTCAAGCGCGGCGGCGGCCAGATGCAGTTCAGCCGCCGCGGGGTGAGCGCCCCGGTCGGACGCTCCGCCCTGCAGGCGGTGCAGCGCTGGATCGCCGCCCACCCCGCGGAGGACCACGGCGTCGAGCGCCTCGCAGAACGGGCCGGGATGAGCCCGCGCCACTTCGCGCGCCTGTTCCGGGCCGAGACCGGCCTGACGCCCGCGGCCTATGTCGAGACCGTGCGGATCGAGGCCGTCCGCCGCCTGCTCGAAACGAAGGACGCCGCCCTCAAGCAGGTGGCCGGCGCTTGCGGCTTCCGCGACGCCGACACCCTCCGGCGCGCATTCGTCCGCCGGGTCGGCACGACGCCGGCCGAATACCGGCGCCGACAGGCGGGGCCCTGACCGACGCCTGACGTCGAAAGGCGTTTTAGGGCGGGGGTTCGGGAAGTAGCCGCCTTCGGTCGGGCACCGCCTCACACGTAGCCCTTGAAGCGGAAGTAACTGCCTCACCGCACGCGATGTCTTCGCGCTACGTGCGTGACACCTGTCTAGGGGCGACGCGGTGCCCGAGCCAGGATTCGCGGTGACAGTCGAACGATGGGGATCGCGTATTTTAAGCGAATTTATAGACAGCATGCGCAAACAGTGCAGAATGAATGTGTCGAACGGCGTCGTCGTGGGCTGTGTCGGCGCAAAAACCAATAAATCTGCGCGGAATGCGCAGGGAGGAGCCCGAGATGCAGATCCCGATCAAGCGGGCGATCGAGGCCGTGCCCGGCGGCATGATGGTGGTGCCGTTGCTCGCCGGGGCGCTCATCGCCACCTTCTTTCCCGGCACGCCGAAGCTTTTCGGCTCGTTCACGGGCGCCCTGTTCTCCGGGGCGCTGACGATCCTGGCCGTGTTCTACGTGTGCATGGGGGCGAGCATCGATTTCCGCGCGACGCCCTACATCGCCAGGAAGGGCGGCACCTTGCTGCTCGTGAAGGTCGGCATCGCCGTGCTTCTGGGCCTGATCTTCGGACGCGTGCTGGGTGAGGCGCCGGTCGCCGCCGGCATGTTCGCGGGCCTGTCCACCCTGGCGGTCGTCGCGGCGATGAACGACACGAACGGCGGCCTCTACATGGCGCTGATGGGCCAGTACGGCCGCCCGCGCGACGTTGGCGCCTACACGGTGATGTCGCTGGAGAGCGGGCCGTTCCTCACCATGGTCACGCTCGGGGTCGCGGGGCTCTCGGCCTTTCCCTGGCAGACGCTGGTCGGGGCCATCCTGCCGCTCCTCGTCGGCATGATCATCGGCAACCTCGACCGTGAGATGCGCGCCTTCCTCGGCCGCGCCATCCCCGTGATGATCCCGTTCTTCGCCTTCGCGCTCGGTGCGGGGCTCGACCTCACCAAGGTCTGGCAGGCGGGCCTTCTCGGCCTCGCGATGGGCGTCGCTGTGGTGGTCGTCACGGGCATCCCGCTGTTCTTCGCGGACCGTCTCACCGGCGGGACCGGGGTCGCCGGGATCGCTGCCGCCTCGACCGCCGGAAACGCGGCTGCGGTGCCCGCGATCGTGGCCTCGGCCAACCCGGCCTATGCCGACGCCGCGGGTCCGGCGACGATCCTGGTGGCCGCCTGCGTCGTCGTCACGGCCATTCTCGTCCCCGTGGCGACGGCCTGGGCCGCGCGGCGGTTCGGCGATCCCGTGGAAGCCGAACTCTTGGAGGCCGATCCCGAGCTGGCGCCCGCCGGCCGCGTTCCCACTTCGGATCGCATGGCCCGCCCGAACCACTCGGCCGGCCCAGACCGCGTCGCTGGGCGCTGACATGGCCGACCGCTGGCTCATCCTCGCCGACGACCTGACCGGCGCCGCCGACTGCGCCATCGCCTTCGGTCGCCGCGGCCGTGCGGCGGCGGTGAGCTGGGGCACAGCGACTCAGGGCACCGGGACAGGATTCGGCTCTGCGGATCTCCCGGTGTTGTCCTACGATGCCGACAGCCGGGGCCTCTCCGCCGCGGCTGCCGCTCAGCGGCACGCCCAATGCCTGAGGCGCCTCCACGATCCGGACCGGATCCTATTCAAGAAGATCGACTCGACCCTGCGTGGTCAGCCCGCCGCCGAGACCGCCGCAGCGATCCATCACTTGAAGGGCCGGACCGAGGCCGGCCGCGCCGGGACCGTGTTCGGAATCTGCGCCCCGGCCTTTCCGGCCGCCGGGCGCACGACCGTCGGCGGCCGCGTCCACGTCGACGGCCGCCCCCTTGAGGACGCCGAAGTCTGGACGCGTGACCACAGCTACGCGAACGCCGACCTGGCCTTTATGCTGGGCACGGCCGGCGTCGCGACGAAGGCCGTGCCGCTGGCCATGGTGCGCGGCCCGGGCTTCGCGTCGCAGCTCGAGCAGATCGCCGCCGCGGGCGATGTCGTCGCCATCTGCGATGCCGAGACCCAGGAGGATCTCGACTGCATCGCCGCCGCGGGCTTGCGCATCGCCGCCGCGGGCCTGTCATCGTTCTTCGTCGGCAGCGCCGGCCTCGCGCACGCCCTTGCCGCGGTCGAGGCGAGTCCGCCGCTCGCGCCGTTGCGGATTGCGCCGCACCGTGGCGGCAGCTTGATCGTGGTGGGATCGCTCGCGGCAGCCTCCCGCGCGGCCACCCGCAAGCTCGCCGCCCTGGACGGCGTCGTCCACCTGCCCGTTCCGTCCGAGACCCTCCTGCGCGATCCCGGCGACTTGGCCGCCTCGCTCGCGCATGTCGAGATCGCGATCGCCGCCGGGCACGACGTCCTGGTCGAGATCGCGATGGAGGGCGTTCCCGACATGGCCCTCGGCCCCCGCCTCGTGCAAACCCTGGCCGACGCGCTCGCGCCGTTGGGTTCCGGGATCGGCGCGTTCGCGGCCACCGGGGGTGAGACCGCCTCAGCCCTCCTGTCGCGCTTCGGAGTCGAAGGCATCCGCCTTGTCGACGAGATCGAGCCCGGCGTGTCCCTCGGCCTCACGCTCGGCCGCCTCGCCATCCCCGTCGCGACGAAGGCGGGCGCCTTCGGCGACGCCGACAGCCTCATCCGCATCCGCGAGCGCTTGCGTGCGGTCCGCATCGAAGGAAGCTTCTCATGATACGTCCGACCATCGCCATCACCATGGGTGATCCGGCCGGCATCGGCCCCGAGATCATCATGAAGGCGCTCGCCCACGCCGAGGTCCAGGCCCTGTGCCGTCCGCTGGTCGTCGGCGATGCCGGGCGACTCCGGCAGGCGGGCGAGATCGTCGGATCGCGGGTGCCGGTCGATGCCCTGACGGAGGTCGGCGAGGCCGACTTCGACACGGGGGCGGTGCAGTGCATCGACCTCAAGGTCGTCCCCGCCGACCTGCCGTTCGGGCAGGTTTCTCCGGTCGGCGGCGAGGCGGCCTACCAGTTCATCGCCAAGGCGGTCGAGCTGGTGCAGGCGGGCGAAGCCGGCGGGATCTGCACCGCGCCCCTGTCCAAGGAGGCGCTGCATGCCGCCGGCCACAAGTTCCCCGGCCACACCGAGATGCTGGCCCACCTGACCGGCACGCCGGAAGTCTCGATGATGCTGGTCTCGCCCAAGCTCCGGGTGATCCACGTCACGACGCATATCGGCCTCATCGACGCGATCGCGAAGATCGAGCCCGGCCTGGTCGAGCGCGTGATCGCGCGGGGGCATGCCGTGCTGGTGAAGGCCGGCATCGCGAACCCGAAGATCGGCGTCTGCGCGATCAACCCGCATGCGGGCGAGAACGGCCTGTTCGGCCACGGCGAGGAGGCGGAGAAGATCACGCCGGCGGTCGAGGCCTGCCGGGCCAGGGGGTGGGACGTGCGCGGCCCGCTACCCGCCGACACGCTGTTCTTCCTCGCCGGCCGCGGCGACTACGACATGGTCGTCGCGATGTACCACGATCAGGGGCACGGCCCGATCAAGGTGCTGGGTCTCGAGGCCGGCGTGAACATCACCGTGGGCCTTCCGGTGATCCGCACCTCGGTCGATCACGGGACCGCCTTCGACATCGCCGGCAAGGGCGTCGCCGACGAGCGCAGCCTGATGGAGGCCCTGCGGCAGGCGGTCGACCTCGCTCCGAAGGCGGCGCCGGCTTCTACATAGCCAGCAGATCCACCCTCGGGCATGATGGGCCCTTCGCTCGGTCGGAGCGGAGGGCGGATCGGGCGCACCGGATCATCTCGGTAGGGTCGTCGTCCTCATGTCGATGCGGAGCAAGGCGCGTCAGGCGCTGCTGCTAGAGGCGCTGAAGCTCGGCGAGATCGACGTCGACGACGTCGCCGCCCGCCTGGACGTTTCGGCTTCAACGGTCCGGCGCGACCTCCAGGTCCTCTCCGCCACCCGGGCCGTCCGCCGGACCTACGGCGGCGCGATCCTCGCCGGGCACCCGGTCGAGACGACCTTGGCCGAGCGCATGGCCGTGAACGGGCCCGAGAAGCTCGCCATCGCCCGCAAGGCGATCACGCTGGTCGAGGATGGCGACACGCTGATCCTCGACGCCGGCTCCACGGTCGCCGCGTTCGGGCAGTTGCTCGCCAAGCGCCGCCTGCGCATCGTCACCAACAACCTCGCCCTGCTCCCCGCCCTCGCCGAGGCGCCGGGGATCGAGCTCGTGGTCCTGGGAGGCGCCCTGCGGGCCACCAGCATGAGCACGGTCGGCCCCCTCGCCGTCGAGGCGCTTCGCCTCATGACCGCGGATCACGTCGTCCTCAGCGCCGACGGGGTGGTGGCGGGCCGCGGCCTCTGCGAGGCGAGCCTCGATCAGGTGGCCCTCAAATCCCTGATGATGCGCCAAGCGAACGGGGTGATCGTACTCGCCGACGCGAGCAAGCTCGGCCGGGCCGAGCAGAACGCCTGGGCGGCGCTTCCGCGACGGTGGACACTGGTTACGACGTCGGACGCGCCGAGGGATCAGGTGCAGCGCCTCGCGGATGCCGGCGCCGCCGTCCTCGTCGGCCAAAGCGCGTCGCGCAAGCTCTGACCGTCCCGCCGCCGCGCCCTCACGGCATGACGGGCGGATGGTAGGTCAACGTGAAGGCCAGGGCCCAGAGCAGGAACAGCACCAGCGGCAGGTGGACGATGAGCTGAAGGAAGCTGAAGCCGACGATGTCCCGCGCCTTCAAGCCGATGATGCCGACCAGCGGCAGCATCCAGAACGGGTTGATCAGGTTCGGCAGCGCTTCGGCGGCGTTGTAGATCATCACCGCCCAGCCGAGGTGGACCTTCAGCTCGTTGGCCGCCTGGAGCACGTATGGCGCTTCGAGCAACCATTTGCCGCCGCCCGAGGGGACGAAGAAGCCGAGGATCGCCGAGTAGACGCCCATCGTCAGCGGGAAGGTGCCTGCGGTGTTGAGGTTGACGAAGGCATGGGTGATCGCATCTGATGCCGAGGCGCCGGCCGCGTTCTTCGGCACCGTCAGCATCCCGCTGATCGCCGCGTAGAGCGGATACTGGATCAGGATGCCCGCGATCGCCGGCACCGACTTCGAGACGGCCACGAGGAAGCGCTTCGGCCGCCAGTGCAGCAGCAGGCCGAGGGTGAGGAACAGCAGGTTGTAGGTGTTGAGGTTCGAGATCGCGACGATCCACGACTGGCGGGCGAATTCCTGCACGATCCAGCCGCCGGCGATCACCACGAGGAGGATCGTCAGGAGCGGCGAGTGCTCCAGCCACTCGCCCGGCTGGCGCGGCGGCGGGATGTCGGTCGATTCGCGGCTCACGTCGACGCCCAGGGTCTCGGCGGTGACGGCCGTCGCCCCGCGCGGCGCCGAGGCGTAGGCGATCGCCACCGAGACGACGAACAGGATTGCCGCGATCAGCATCGACTGCCACAGGAAGATGGTCTCGCTGAACGGGATCACGCCGGATATTGCGAGCAGACTCTTGGTCAGGCTCGCAGGGTTGGCCTGGAGTTGCGCCGCCGACGAGCTGAGACCGAGCGCCCAGGTCGCGCCGAGCCCAAGATAAGCCGCCGCGCCCGCGGCCCGGTAATCCATCCGCAGGTCCGTCCGCCGGGCGAGCGCCCGAACCAGCAGGCCGCCGAAGATCAGGCTCAGGCCCCAGCTGAGGAACGACGAGAGCATCGTCGCCCCCGCCACGAAGCCGACTGCCCCGCGACCGGTCCGGGGCACCTGCGCCATGCGCTCGATCAGCGCCCGCACCGGTGGCGAGACCGCCACGACGTAGCCGCCGATGGTGACGAAGGCCATCTGCATGGTGAAGGGGATCAAGCTCCAGAAGCCATCGCCGAAGCTCTTGGCGACGGACGCCGCCGGCGCGCCGTTGGCCAAGACGCCGAGGGCGACGATCACCACCGCGATGGCGACGAAGATGAAGGCGTCCGGAAACCAGCGCTCGGCCCAAGCGGTGAAGCGGATGCCGAGACGTTCGAGCGTTCCGGACGCCGGCGACGTGCCGGGATCGGTTGCCGGCACAGGCTTGGAGGGAACAGGCTTGGACAGGGATGGATCAACGGGCGCGATCGCCATGGATGTCCTCTGAGCTTCGGCTCTCCGCGGCCGAAGCCGCAACGATGACACGCCCGTGCTCGACCTCGAAAACGGGCCCTGTTCAAGATCGTGACAGCCGGCCGCGATCGTGGAGGCTGTAGGCTCGCCCGAGGCCCACCGCGTCACGGCAGGCCACGTCGTCCAATACCTATCGCACGCGCTGGGGCGGTCCCTTACGTCAGCGATCGAGATGGCGATTGAAGAAGGACGCGATCTCTTCGAACGCCTCCTTCACCTCCGGGACGCGATCGTCCCGGTAGAATTGCGCGTGCGACTGCCCCTCGAAGACCTGGAGCGCGGCCTCGACCCCGGCCTGCCGGAGCTTGCGGTGCATCCGGACGGTGTTCGAGAGGAGGAGGTCGCGCGTGCCCGTCGTCAGGATCGTCGGCGGGAACCCGCGCACGTCGCCGTTGATCGGCGAAAGCAGGGGATCGGCGAGGTCGTGCCCTGCGGCGTAGAATTTCGTGGCCGCGTCACAGAAGCCGGTCGGCGAGACCAACACGTTGTCCACCATCGCGTTGGTCTGGAACGAGTCGCCGCGTTGCGTGGCGTCCGACATCGGCGTGCCGGGTGCGATCGCTCCGGGCATCGGGAGGCCCTCCGCCTTGGCCCGCAGCATCATCTCGAGGGTCAACGCGCCGCCGGCCGAGCTTCCGAAGACTGCGATCCGGCCGGGGGCGGTGGTCCGAAGCACGGCCTTGTAGACCGTCATGCCGTCGTCGAGCGCTGCCGGAAAGAACGCCTCCGGCGGCATCCGGTAGTCGACCGCGATCACTGTCATCCGGCCGAAGCCGGCCAGGAGCATCGCCTCCGGCAGGGCGGCCTCGCGGGGGTTGAGGACGTAGCAGCCGCCGTGGACGTGGATCGCGATCCGATCCCGGTTCGCGGCGGGGATGTCGGCCGGGGTGATCGTGTACGCCCGCACGCCGTCGATCGTCGTCGGCGCCACGCTCACCCGCAGGCGCTCCGACATCGGCCCGATCTGCGGGGCGACGAGGGTCGCGAAGCCGTCCGAGAGTTGCTTCCAGCCGTCGGGCGTCGTCGGCGGCTTGTCCCAGTTCGTCCGCAGCGGCTGGGCGATGATCGCCTGCAGGGCCGGGCTCACGGTGTCGGGCACCGGGATCGTCTTGGCCGGCACCTCGCGGGGCGAAGGCGGCGCGGCTTGAGCCCAGGCTGCAGACGGGCCCGCGAGGCAGGCGAGGAGGAGGGCGGTCATGAAGCGCATGCGGTGCGTCCTGCGATGGAACACGGTCAGGTTCTCGCATCCTCAGGCGAGCCGGCGTCCATCGTGCGTGAGGATGCGAGCGTCGGCTCGATCCGCAAGCCGGTCGTCTGGTCGAAGAGGTGGAGGTGGGCTGCGGGAAACGACACGCGGATGGCGTCGCCCACGGGCGCGCCGTTGGCGACCTTGAGCGTCAGCGACGCTTCGCCCGGGCGTCCGGCATGCACCAGCATCTCGGAGCCCAGAAGCTCCACGACCTCGACCGGCCAGGCCATGCCCGTTGCGTCGAGCGCGACGTGTTCCGGCCGGATGCCCAGGACCACCCGGTGGCCGTTGGGCCGGTCGAACCGCCAGGGCCCGAGCGCGACGTCGGCGTCCGCCACCCGCACCGTCGTGCCGTCGCGCCCGAGGGTGCCGGGGAGTAGGTTCATCGCCGGCGAGCCGATGAAGCCCGCGACGTAGGTGTCGGCCGGGCGCTCGAACACCTCCGTCGGCGTCGCCAGCTGCACCGGCACGCCCTGGTGCATCACGAGCAACCGGTCGCCCAGCGTCATCGCCTCGACCTGATCGTGGGTGACGTAGAGGCTCGTCACCTTCAGCCGGCGCTGGAGGCGGCGGATCTCGCCGCGCATCTGCACCCTCAGCTTCGCGTCGAGGTTCGACAGCGGCTCGTCGAACAGGAACAGCTTCGGGTCGCGCACGATGGCGCGCCCCATGGCGACGCGCTGGCGCTGGCCGCCGGACAGCTGGCGCGGCTTGCGATCGAGCAGCGCTTCCAGGCCCAAGAGGGCCGAGGCCGCGTCGACCTTCGCCCGGATCTCGGCGCGGGGAAGGCCGCGGATCTTCAGTGCGTAGGCCATGTTCTCGAACACGCTCATATGCGGGTACAAGGCGTAATTCTGGAACACCATCGCGATGTCGCGCGCCGACGGGTCGAGGTCCGTGACGTCGCGCCCGTCGATCAGGACGCGCCCGGCGGTCGGCGTCTCGAGGCCCGCCACGATGCGCAGGAGGGTGGATTTTCCGCAGCCCGACGCGCCGACGATGACGAGCATCTCGCCGTCCGCCAGGGCGAGGTCGACGCCCTTCAGGATTTCATTGTCGCTGAAGCTCTTGCGCAGGCCGTCGAGTCTCAGGCCCGCCATCACTTGTCACCCTCCGTCAGGCCCTTCACGAACCAGCGCTGCATGACGAGCACCACCGCGACCGGCGGGATCAGCGCCAGCACCGCCGTCGCCATGACCTTGTTCCATTCGGTGGCGGTGTCGACGCCGACCATCTTGACGATGCTGATGACCACCGTGTCGAGCTTCGGATCGGTCGCGACCAGGAGCGGCCACAGGTATTGGTTCCAGCCGTAGACGAACAGGATCACGAACAGGGCCGCGATGTTGGCGCCCGAGACCGGGATCAGGATGTCCCGCAGGAAGCGCAGGGGGCCGGCCCCGTCCATGCGCGCCGCCTCCACGAGCTCGTCCGGAACCGCGAGGAACGTCTGCCGGAACAGCAGCGTCGCCGTGGCGGAGGCGACGAGGGGAATCGTCAGCCCCGTGAAGCTGTTGATGAGGTCGAGGGAGGACATGACCTGGAAGGTCGGGATCAGCCGCACCTCCACCGGGAGCATCAGCGTCAGGAAGATCAGCCAGAAGGCGGTCATGCGGAAGGGGAAGCGGAAGAAGGTGACGGCGTAGGCCGAGGGCAGCGACAGGGCGATCTTTCCGAACGCGATCGCCAGCGCCATCGCGGCCGAGACGAGCAGCGAGCGCCACACCGGCCCGGCCCCCGCCGACCCGTTCACCAGCACGTCGCGGTAGACGCCGAGGCCGGAGAGGCTCGGGACGAGCGAGACCTCGCCGCGGGCGATCGCGGCCGAATCCTGGGTCGAGCCCGCGACGGCGATCCAGATCGGCAGGGCGAACAGCAGGATCGCCAGGATCAGCACGGCATGCGGGATCAGGGCGGGCATCCTCCGGCGCATCAGGTGGCGGCCTTTCGCCCGAGGAACCGGAACTGCAGGCCGCAGAGGACGATGACGCCGGCCATCAGCACCACGGACTGCGCGGAGGACGAGCCGACGTTCGCGTTGACCACGCCGTCGAGGTACACCTTGAGGACGAGCGTCTGGGTCGATTGGCCCGGCCCTCCGCCGTTCACCGCGTAGACGGTCGCGAAGGTGTCGAAGGCCGCGTAGACGAGGTCGACCACGAGCAGGAAGTAGACCGTCGGCATCAGCAACGGCAGGACGATGGTGCGGAACCGGCGGACGCCGCGGGCGCCGTCGATGCGAGCCGCCTCGATGATCGTCTTCGGGATGGCCTGGAGGCCCGCCAGGAAGAAGATGAAGTTGTAGCTGACCTGCTTCCAGGCGGCGGCCAGCACCACGAGCGCCATGGCCTGCGTGCCGTCGAGCTTGTAGTCCCAGGCGATCCCGATCCGGTTCAGCCAGGCCCCGACGAGGCCGATCTGCGGGTGGAACATCAGCACCCACAGCACCGCCGCCATGGCCGGCGCCACCGCGTAGGGCCAGATCAACATCGTGCGGTAGAAGGCGCGCCCGCGGATCTCGGTGTCGGCCAGGACCGCGAGCACCAGCGCCACGCCCATCGCGATGGCGGTCACGCAGGCGCAGAACACCAGCGTCCGCCCGATCGCGGCGAGGTAGAGCGGATCGCCGAACAGGTCGGCGAAGTTGTCGAGGCCGACGAACTCGGTGCTGGTGCCGAAGGCGTCCTCGCGCTCCAGGCTCGACTTGATCGCCTGGAGGGCCGGCCAAAGGAAGAAGGCGCCGGTCAACACCAGTTGCGGCAGGATGAGCAGCGCCGGGAGCACCCGGCCCGGGAACAGCGTCCGTCGTTCCATGTGGGGAGTGCCTTGGTCGGGACTGCCTTGCGCCGGTCCGCCGCGTTAGCCGCGCGCGGATTTCTGGAAGTCGCGCAGCACGCGGTTCCCGCGCGCGACGGCGCCGTCCATGGCCGATTGCGCGGTCTGCTGGCCCTGGAGCGCCTTCTCGATCTCCTCGTAGAGGATCGCGCGGATCTCCGGCAGGCGGCCGAGGCGCAGGCCGCGCGAGTTCGGGGTCAGCTCCCCGCGGGAGAGCTGCCGCGCCGGAACGTCGGTGCCGGGATTCCTGTCGAAGTAGCCCGCCTGCTTCGTGGCCTCGTAGCCGGCCAGCGTCACCGGGACGTAGCCGGTGTTCTGGGCGTAGAGGGCGACCTGCTCGGGCTTCGCGAGGAAGGCGTAGAAGGCCGCAACGCCCTTGTACTCGGCCTCGCTGCGCTTGGGCGCCGTCATCGCCCACAGGCTGGCGCCCCCGATGATCGAGTTGTTCGGCCGCGGGTTCAGCGCCGGCTCGGTCGGCAGGAAGGCCTCGGCGTACCGGAACTTGGCGTTCTTGACGATGTCGGCGCGGCCCGAGGACGAGCCGAAGCCGATCGCGGCCTGCCCGGAATAGAAGACCGCGTCGGGCGCGCCGTCGCGGCCGGCATACTTGAAGGCGCCGTCCTTCGAGAGGTCGAGGAAGCGCTGGAGCTGATCGACGAAGGGCTTGGTGTTGATGAGCAGTTCCGCGCCGAGGCCGTTATAGCCGTCGTTCTCGGTGGCGTAGGCGAGGTTCTGGATCGCGGCGTATTCCTCGAACTGGATCCAGGTCATCCAGGCCGAGGTGCTGGCGATGGGCGTGGCCGCCTTCGACGCGAGGGTGCGGGCCGCCTTGGCGAAGTCGTCGTAGGTGGCCGGCGGCTTGTCCGGGTCGAGCCCCGCCTTCTCGAAGGCGTCGCGGTTGTACCACATCACCGCCGTCGAGGAGTTGAACGGCATCGAGGCGAGCTTGCCGTCGGGCAGGCTGTAGTATCCACGCACGCCGGGGATGTAGGCCTTGGGATCGAGGGCGAGGCCGGTCTCCTCCGCGAGCTTCCAGGCCGGCTTGATGGCGGGGCCCGCCTGCAGCATCGTGCCCGTGCCGACCTCGAAGATCTGGACGACGTGCGGCGCCTTGCCCGCGCGGTAGGCCGCGATCGCCGCCGTCAGCGTCTCGGGATAGGTGCCCTTGAACACCGCCTCAAGGGTGACCTCGGACTGGCTCGCGTTGAAGTCGCGCGTCAGCCGCTCGACCTCCTCGCCGTTCGCGCCCGACATCGCGTGCCAGAGCACGATGGGCGTCCTGTCCGCGGCCGAGACGGAGGCCGAGGGGCGAAGCGCCGTCCACGCGGCGAGGCCGCCGACGCCGGCCAACAGGACGCGACGATCCATCCAAAACCCTCCCGGCGGCGGGATCGACCTGCCCGTTGACGTCGGGCTTGAAGCGCGATCCCGCGGCGGCATCGCACCGGACGGCGCGACGCTCGTGCATTCATCATGCACGGACCGGCGAACGGAATAAAGCGCCCCGCGGCGCGGTCCCGTGATTTGGCCTCGGACCTCCGAGGTGCCGTCCCGGTCGGTTTGCCGACTTCACGTCCGCGCTCGGAGGCGACATCGGCTCATCCCGCATCGCAGCACCCGCTCGCAACGATCGATTGGTTTCATTGCTGTATTCCGTTGGCTTCTCAAGACGCCGCGACGCTTGACGCTGGGATGTCGGGCGTGCCCTCCTGGGTTCAACAATAACCGATCTCGGAGGACCGCCCGCCATGGCCTCGACCCGGTGCTGCATCCTCACGGCCGCGCTCGGCCTCGCCATCTCGGCGGGCTCCGCGTTCGCCGAGCCGATCCACGTCAAGGTCGGCGTCCTCAACGACATGTCCGGCGTCTACGCCGACACCGGCGGCAAGGGCTCCGTCGTCGCCGCGCAGATGGCGGTCGAGGACTTCGCCAAGGTAAACCGGGACGTGCAGGTCGAGGTCGTCGCCGCCGACCATCAGAACAAGCCCGACATCGGCGCCGCCGTGGCGCGACAATGGTACGACCGCGACGGCGTCGACGCGATCCTCGACGTTCCCACCTCCTCGGTGGCCCTGGCGGTCAGCCAGGTCACGCGCGAGAAGAACAAGGTCTTCATCGATTCAGGGGCCGGGACCACGGAGCTGACGGGTAAGCAGTGCTCGCCGAACACGATCCAGTGGACCTACGACACCTACGCCCTGTCGCACGGCACGGCCGGCGCCATGCTCGAGCGCGGCGGCGACGCGTGGTACTTCCTCACCGCCGACTACGCGTTCGGCCTCTCCCTGCAGAACGAGGCCACTGCGGTGATCGAGAAGGGCGGTGGCCGCGTCCTGGGTTCGGCCCGCGTGCCGTTCCCCGCCACCGATTTTTCGTCGTTCCTGCTTCAGGCACAGTCCTCGGGCGCGAAGGTGGTCGGGCTGGCCAACGCCGGCGGCGACACGATCAACGCGATCAAGCAGGCGCACGAGTTCGGGCTGACCGATAGCGGGCAGAAGCTCGCCGCGCTACTGATTTACGTCGTCGACGTGCACGCGATCGGCCTGCAGACCGCGCAGGGCCTGGTGCTGACGGAGTCGTTCTATTGGGATCTCAACCCGGGGACGCGGGCCTTCTCCGAACGCTTCTACAAGCGCAACGGCGACGCCATGCCGACCATGAACCACGCAGGCGTCTATGCCGGGTTGTCGCATTACTTGAAGGCCGTGGCCGCGACGAAATCCACCGATCCGCAGGCGACGATGGCCTGGATGAAGGCCAACCCGACGGACGACCCGCTGTTCGGCAAGGGGACTATCCGGGCGGACGGCCGCAAGGTGCACCCGATGTACCTGTTCGAGGTGAAGGCGCCCTCGGAGTCGAAGGGGGCGTGGGACCTCTACAAGCTACTCGACACGATCCCGGCCGACAAGGCCTTTCGCCCGCTCGGGGAAGGCGGCTGCCCCCTGGTCGGCAAGCCGTAGAGGGCACGTCGTGGAGAGCAAGCCGGCGTGACGGGGCAAGCCGTTCAGGCCGGGTCGCGCGCGGCAAACCAGTTGCCGTGGAAGCCCGGCGGGATCCGGTGCCCGAGGTGGATTGCGGCGACGGGCGGCGCCTCGAAGGCGCGCGCATCAAGGACGACGAAGTCGGTCGTGTCGCTTGCGGTGTCGACGACGAGTCCGACCAGCCATCCCTCGTCCTCGCCGGCCTCAGGGGCCGCCGGTACGAACACGAACTCCCCCGGCACGCTGCCGGCGCCGAACTCGTGCACGCGCCGCGCCCCCGTCGTCAGGTCGTGCTTGTAGATCTGCGTCGCGCCTTCGAGCTGCGTGTTGCCGTCGGCCGGGACCGAGACCGCGTAGACGTAGCGGTGCGGTCGCCCGAAGCGGCGCTCGTCGATCCTCGGAAATTCCTGCGCCGCCGGATCGACCACCCGCCGGTCGACCCGCGCCGTGGCGGGGTCGACGGTCCAGCGCTCCAGCCGGCCCGGCTTGTCGAGACCGCCCGCGGCCGAGGCGAACACGCTGTCGTAGGCGACGACGTCGAGGACCACCCGCCCGTCCGCCTCGTCGTAGGCGTTGCCGACGTGGAACACGAAGCACGGATCGAGCGGGCACCACGTGATGTCGGCGGCCGTCCCGTGCCGGGGGAGCAGGCCGAGGCGGGCGCAGTGGGCAGGGTTCCAGCGGAACGGGAAGCGGTGGCCTGCCACCACCGCCCGCATCGAGAAGGTGAGGGGCAGGTCCAGCACCACCGCGAAGCGCGTTGTGATCGCGCAGTCGTGGATGCAGGGGCCGTGCTCGACCGGGATCGGCAGGTCGCGCACGACGCGGCCGGCGGGCGAGAGGACGACGTGGCGCACGCTGTCCCAGACCCGGCCGTCGTAGGCGATCGCATGCGTCTCCCCGGTCTCCGGGTCGCGGTGCGGATGCCCGGTGAAGGAGCCGGAGAGCGTCCCCTCGAACGGATCGTAGGCTTGCGTCTCCAAGTCGTCGGACAGCGCGACCGGATAGCTGCCGGCCTCGACCAGGGCGAAGGCGCGGCCGCCGATCTCGACGACGTTGGTGTTGACGGTGTCGTCGCCTCGGCGCGGTCCGGGGGCGGCGGGTCGGCCGAGCGCCGCCGAGGCCGTCCGCGAGCCGATCCAGCGGTTGCGGTACCACAGGGCCTTGCCGCCCGCGATGCGGAGGCCGTGCACCATGCCGTCGCCCAGGAACCAGTCGTGGCCGCGCGTCGTCGGGCGAGCCGGGTTGGCGCCCATCTTGAGGTAGCGCCCGTCGAGCCCCGGCGGGATCGTCCCGGTCACCGGCAGGTCCCGCAGCGTCAGCTCCGCGCGCATCGGCGCGTGGACGCCGACCACGAACGGGTGCTCCGTCCCCGGCAGGCGCAGCCGGTTGCCGGCCGCCACCAGCGCGACGAGGCCCTCGGCGGCGGCACGGACGGTCGACGTGACAGGGTTCGGCATCGGTCGAGGGGTCCAAGCGTGGTGCGGGGACGAGAGCCGTGGTGAACCGTGACGGGTGCGCCGGGGCGCGACCGCACACGCGCCTTGAGCGGGATCGAGAACCGACATAGGGCCCATGGGCTTCCTCCGGCAATGCGATCGCCGTCCCGCCGCCGAGAACCGATGATGCGCCTCGCCCGCTTGCTCCGCGCTGCTACCCTCCCGCTGGTCTTGGTAACGGCTCCGGCGACGGCCGGCCCGGCATCTTCGGAGACACCTCCGGAGGCATCGTCCTGGGCCGACTGCCTGGGCAGGGTCGCCGCCGACGCGCAGGCAAGCGGGGTGCCGCAGGCCGTGGCGGACGGGCAGCTCGCCGGCTTGGCGTCCAACCCGGACGTGCTGGCGGCGACCCGCGGCCAGGCCGAGTTCGTCAAGCCGATCTGGGCCTACCTCGACGCCACGATCACCGAGGCGACCATCGCCGAAGGGCAGCGCAAGCTTGCGGAATGGGCCACGATCCTCGAGGCGATCGAGCAGCGCACCGGCGTCGATCGCTTCACCCTCGTGGCCTTCTGGGGCGTCGAGTCGGGCTACGGCAAGGTCCTCGACGACGCCGCGATCGTCCGTCCGGTGGTGCAATCGCTCGCGACGCTGGCCTGCGGCGATCCCGGCCGACCGGGCTACTGGGGCGACGAGCTCATCGAGGCCCTTCGCATCCTCGCGCAAGGGGACGTGCCGCCCGCGCGCCTGACCGGCTCGTGGGCCGGCGCCATGGGCCATACCCAGTTCATGCCGAGCGTCTACCGCGCCCACGCCGTGGATTTCGACGGCGACGGCCGACGCGACCTCTGGTCGGTTCCCGACGCCCTCGTTTCGACGGCGAACTACCTCGTCGCCATGGGCTGGCGCCGCGGCGAAGCCTGGGGCAGCGAGGCGGCGCTGGGAGAGCGCTTTGACTACGCGCTGGCGGACGAGACCACCGCGCGCAGCCTCGACGGTTGGCGTGCGCTCGGCGCGACACCCGTCCCCCAGCGCGAGGGGGACGGCGCCGCGCAAGCGACCCTTGTCGTCCCCGCGGGCGCGGGCGGTCCGGCCTTCCTGCTGCGGCCCAACTTCTCGGCGATCCTGCGCTACAACACGTCGCTGTCCTACGCGCTCACCGTCGCGCACCTGTCGGACCGCCTGCGCGGGCAAGCCGCCTTCGCCCGCGACTGGCTCCGCGGCGACCGCGCCCTGACCGAAGCCGAGCGCCGCGACCTGCAAACCCGCTTGGACGCGCACGGCCACACGGTCGGCGTCGTCGACGGCCGGATCGGTCCGAAGACGCGGGCCGCGATCCGCGCCTACCAGGCCGCGACCGGCCTCCGCCCGGACGGCTATGCCGACGTCGCCCTGCTGGAGAGGCTGCGGACGGCGCCGTGAGGCCATTCCGCAGCGAGTCGAGGCAGGCCGGCTTGCGGTTGGCCGATCAGAAGTCGGCAGTCTGCGCTCGAATGTCTGCCTGATCCCCGCGCGTGCGGGGATCAGGCGATCCTCCAAACCTCATGGGGCTCGCCCATGAGTGTGAGCGGAAGCGGAGTTCGTTCACTTGTTTTTCTAAGTACCTAACAAATCTCGGCTTTTTCCGCGCTCTCACCCCAGATGCGTCATGAGGATCGATCCTTGTAGATACTAAAGTTTGGATCGTAGGAGCGCGGCCAGCCTCATCCTGCTCCATCAGGCCGGATCGAGGCAATAAAAAACCCGCGACCGAAGCCGCGGGTTTTTGGCAGGCATACTATAATTTTAGAATAATATAGATTTGTTTCCGTATTTATCCAAACTTCTAGTCGGGCGATTTCCTCAAAAGTTGATCTCAATCCCCCTTAAACGTTCGATATCAGACCTCTTATAGACATCACTACCGTTTTCTTTTAGCGTGAATTTTGGAGCAATGTTCGTTCGCTGAATCCCGAGCCTCAATTTTCGAGGAGCTATGCAGAGCTGACGCGCTAGAGCTGTCAACAAAATATACTCGCGCTCGAACGCTCCGAAAGCATCATATGGCACGACTTTTATCAACTGTCTTTTGACAGGATGACGGGCGTCAACAGTCGGCAAAACACCCGTCGCCAAGAATTTCGTCCCGGTCTTGTCGGAGATCCCGAGTCGCCGCTCCAGGCAACTCTTCGTAAGTCCGGGGAGCGCGTCTCTTCGAACAAGATTTTTTACTTCGACGGGATCGACTTCGACGACGAGAAGCCCTCCTTCTCCGGGCGGTCTCCGAACATCCAACAGGCGGCCGTCCAATATCAGTTGCATGACTTCGGCCAAAGAGCAGTTCGCTCTGCGCGATGCTTGCATTACGTCGATCCAACTGCTTTCTTGATTCGACCGTTCGCAGTAGTTCGCCTTTGAAAGTATGGCTTGACGAAGCTCCTCGATGTGGCCTCGTTCGAACGAAAACGAGCTGATGTCCGGCGTCGGCCGCTGGAATGGTCGGATCAGACCATGTGCAAGAAATGAAACGACATGCGTTCTGGTGATGCCGAGGTAGGCTTGGGTTGCCTTTAAAGAAAGGCAATTTGCAGCCTTGGCAAGGAAGGCCTCTGTCGATTCATCCGCAGGGAACAGCAGTTCGTGATCCCTGAGGTCGGGTCGCTCGTCGACGACGCCGATCTCAACGAGCATCTTCCGCAAGGATCTCGTAACCCGACCTGTCGCGCGCGATGCTGTATAGACCGAATAGATGCGTCTGTTCGCTAGCACTCGACCGCAAACTGGTCAGCCCCCATTGAAGTGGTCCGCCCTTTGGTATGGCTTTTGAGCCTGGAGGACGGACGAGATGGCAAAACACCCGAAGCCCGAGGAGATCGTCGCGAAGCTCCGTCAGGCGGACGTGCTGATCTCACAGGGCCAGAGCGTGGCCGATGCAATCCGCGCGCTCGGTGTGAGTTCGGTGACGTACTACCGGTGGCGGCGTGA